>JBEAQO010000163.1:0-2659 GCA_041163825.1 Actinomycetota bacterium
AGGCGCTTCGCGACGACCGTGGCCGCCATCGTCGCGGCGAGCCCGCGCCCACCGGTCCTCTGGGTGCAGGACTACCACCTGCTGCTGCTCCCCCGCATGCTGCGCGAGCTCGTCCCCGACGTCCCGATCGGGTTCTTCCTGCACACCCCCTTCCCCGCGCCCGAGCTGTTCGCTCGCCTGCCCTGGCGGGAGCGCCTCCTCGACGGGCTCCTCGCCGCCGACAACCTCGGCTTCCAGACCTCCGCGCACCGTGACAACTTCCTCCGGACCGTCCAGCGCGTCGTCCGCGACGCCCGGGTGCTCGGGGACACGGTGGTCCTCCCGGACGGGCACCGAGCACGCGCGGTCGCCCATCCCATCTCCATCGACGTGGACGACTTCTCCCGGCTGGCGACCGACGGCGCCACGGAGGCGGACGTCGCGGAGCTCGCCGCGCAGTTCGGCGGCAGACGCGTCTTCCTCGGCATCGATCGGCTCGACTACACCAAGGGCATCCGGCATCGCCTGCGCTCGCTGGAGCTCCTGCTCGAGGAGGACCCGGGGCTCGCCGATCGGGTCGTGCTCGTGCAGATCGCGGTCCCGAGCCGCGACGACGTCTCGGAGTACCAGCAGCTGCGGGGCGAGGTCGAGTCCGAGGTCGGGCGGATCAACGGACGCTTCACCGCCCCGGGCCGGGACGTGCCCGTGCACTACCTCTACCGCTCGATCGACCGTCAGCAGCTCGCGGCCTACTACCGGCTCGCCGACGTGATGTGCGTCACACCGCTGAAGGACGGGATGAACCTCGTCGCCAAGGAGTTCGTGACCGTCCAGGATGCCGCCGGCGGCTCCGGCGTCCTGCTCCTGAGCGAGTTCTGCGGGACGGCCCAGGAGTTCGGCGACGACGCCGTGCGCTGCAACCCCTTCGACGTCGAGGGGATGAGCATGCTCATGGCCGGTGCGCTCGGCATGCAGGAGTCGGATCGTCGGGCGCGGCTGCAGCGCATGGCGCAGCGCGTCCGGGACCACGACGTCCACCGGTGGGTCGAGACCGAGCTCGACGTCATCGTCGGCCGGCGCAGGCGGCCATGACGGGGCTCCGGTGAACGCGGACCAGCCGGAGGCGCTGGCCCGCCGTCTCGGGCCACCGGAACGGCTCGTCGTGATCGTCGATCACGATGGGACGCTCTCGCCGATCGTCCGCGACCCGTCCGCCGCAGCGCTCGAGGTCGGCGCGGAGGACGCGCTGGAGCGACTCGCGCCCCGGGCGCCCGTCGTCGTGCTCTCCGGGCGTGGGCTCGACGACCTGCGCGCACGCCTCGGCCACCTCCCGGTCCTGATCGGCGCGAACCACGGCGGCACGCTCGTCGACCGGTGCGGCGAGGTGCGCTGGCTCGTCGATCCCGTCCCGGTCGCGACGGCGCTCGACACGCTCGAGCATCGGCTGCGGGCGCTGCTCACGACCGACGACGGTTGGCTCGTCGAACGCAAGGACCTCTCGGTCACCGTGCACCACCGACGCGTCGGGGCGGACGGGCGGGCGCGGACCCTGCCCGCCGTCCGGGCCGTCCTCGGCGAGGTCGCGTCGGCCCATCCGGGGCTCGAGGTGCTCGAGGGTCGCGCCGTCCTCGAGCTCCGCGCGGCCGATGCGAACAAGGGGCGGGCCCTGCGGGAGGTGCTCCGAGCGCACCCGGGACGAGTGCCGCTCGCGATCGGTGACGACGTCACCGACGAGGACATGTTCCGGACCGCCCTCGGGCTCGGTGGGCATGCTGTGCTCGTGGACGGGTCGTCGCACGAGTCCGTCGCCACCGCACGGCTCGCGGACCCCGCCGCGGTCGTCGCGCTGCTCGTGGCGCTCGCCGACGACGTTCGCCGGGGCTGAGGCCCGGCGCTTCCGACGGACGCTCGGAGGCGCGCGGTCGGCACCTGGACGGGACCGACCGGACGGTCAGCCCGGCAGGACCAGGAGCCGCGCGCACTCGGGGCAACGGGTCAAGGTCGGGCCGGCGAGGAGCTCCGAGACCACACGGCTCGGCAGCGTGTTGCCGCAGGCGGTGCACCCGCCGCGCTCCAGCAGGCCGATGCCGATCCCCGACCCGGCTGCCGCTGCGGTGTAGTCGGCCAGCAGCGCCTCCGGCACGTCGGCCGCGACCGCGGAACGCTCCGCCTCGATGGCGGCGATGCCCTCGAGCGCGACCGCCGCCGTCGCGTCGCGCGCCGACGTCAGACGGTCCATCTCGTCGGTGACCGTCGCGCGCTCCACGCCGAGCGCCCCGACCTCGGACTCGAGCCCCTCGACGACCTCCATCACGCCCAGCAGTTCGTCCTCATGCTCGCCGATGCGCCGCTCGCTCGAGGCGATCTCGGCCTCGACCGCCTGGATCTCCCGTGCGTTCGACAACCCGCCCGAGTACAGGCGCTGCCGCTCCTCGTCGCGACGCAGCGCCAACGCGGAGATCTCCCGCTCGATCCGGGACCCGTCCGATCGCGCCGCGGCGAGCCGTGACTCGAGCGCACCGAGGCGCTCGTCGAGCGCCGCCGCGCGCTCGGCGGCGACATCGACCGCCTGCTGCTCGGGGAGGCGCGCGAGGGCGTGCCGAGCCTTGCGCAGCGCGTTGTCGATGCGCTGGAGCTCGAGGAGCCGATCGAGCCCCTCATCGCTCGACGTGGTCACGCG
>JBEAQO010000164.1:0-8034 GCA_041163825.1 Actinomycetota bacterium
GAGCATGGCGAGCGCTGGGGTCGGTTCTCGTTCGTCGGCCTGGATCCCTTCCTCGTGCTCCGCGGCCGTGCCGGTGCGGTCGAGGTCGAGGGCCGTGCCCCGGTCGCCCTCGATGGGCTCGGGATCCTCGACGCGCTCGAGCGGGTGCTCGCCGCGCTGGACGCGCCGCCGATCTCGGAGGTCCCGCTGCACGGTGGCGCCGTCGGCTACCTCGGCTACGACGTCGTCCGGGAGATCGAGCGCCTGCCCGAGGCAGCGGCCGACCCCGTCGGCATGCCGGACGCGACCCTGCTGTTCCCTCGCCACGTGGTCGCGCTCGACCACCTGCGCCAGACGATGACCCTCGTGACCAATGCGGTGACCTTCGGGGTCCACGAGGACGCGCTCGCCGAGGTCCACGCGGCCGCCATCGCCGATCACACGCGGCTCATCGAACGTCTGACGCAGCGGCCGAGCACGATGCGGCCGGTCGCGCCGCCCCGACCGACTCGCGTCGAGGACGCGGTCTCGAACCTGCCGCCGGGCGCCTACCAGGAGCGGGTCGCTCGCATCCAGGAGCATGTCCTCGCGGGGGACACCTTCCAGACCGTCCTGAGTCAGCGCTTCTCGGTGCCGACGGAGGTCGGCGCCCTCGACCTCTATCGCGTGCTGCGCGTCATCAACCCATCGCCCTACCTCTACCTGCTCGACCTCGGGGACGCGCAGGTCGTCGGCTCCTCGCCGGAGGCCCTCGTCCGCGTCTCCGGACGCCACGTCGAGTCGTGGCCGATCGCCGGCACGCGACCCCGCGGCACGACGTCCGAGGAGGACGCGCTGCGCGAGGAGGAGCTCCTCGCTGATGCGAAGGAGCGGGCCGAGCACGTCATGCTCGTCGACCTGGCGCGCAACGACCTCGGACGGGTCTCGGTCCCGGGCAGCGTCCGGGTCGCCGCGATGATGCGCGTCGAGCGCTACAGCCACGTCATGCACCTCGTCAGCGAGGTGACGGGGACCCTGCGGGACGACGTCGGCGTCGTCGATGTCCTGCGCGCCACCTTCCCGGCCGGCACGGTCTCGGGCGCTCCGAAGGTCCGGGCGATGCGGCTGATCGACGAGCTCGAGCCCGACCGTCGAGGCGTGTACGCCGGGGCCGTCGGCTACCTCGACCTCGCGGGCAACCTCGACACCTGCATCACGATCCGAACGGTGGTCCTCAAGGACGGACTGGCGCACGTGCAGGCCGGCGCCGGCATCGTCGCCGATTCGGTGCCGGACCTCGAGGAGCGAGAGACCCGGCACAAGGCCGGTGCGGTGCTCGCTGCACTCCGAGCCGCGGAGCGGCTCGTGGCGGACGAGGGCCGTTCGAGCCGTACGATCGGAGGGGACGCGCCGGGGCCCGCGCCCCTGCGTTCGGCCGACGGGAGCGAACGATGAACGACCACCTCGTCGCGCTCCTCGAGGGTGCGCGTCGGCGCGTCGCCGTGGCTCGACGCGCGGAACCCGAGGGCGCGCTGCGGACGCGCGCCGCGGCGCTGCCCGCCCCACCATCCCTCCGCCGCGCGCTCGCGGGTCCGGGGGTGGCCGTCATCGCCGAGGTCAAGCGTGCGTCCCCCTCGCGGGGTCCGCTCGCCCCCGGCCTCGATGCGGCGGAGGCGGCCCGGGACTACCTCGAGGGTGGGGCGGCCGCCGTGTCGGTGCTGACCGAGCCCGACGGATTCGACGGATCGCTCGACGACCTCGCGGCCGTGGCCGCCCTCGGTGCTCCCGCGCTGCGCAAGGACTTCGTCATCGATGCCTACCAGGTCTGGGAGGCCCGGGCCGCGGGTGCTGCGGCGGTCCTGCTCATCGTCGCCGCCCTCGACGACACGGCCCTCCGTGCCCTCGTCACCGAGGCGGACCGCGCCGGCCTCGACGCGCTCGTCGAGGTCCACGACCTCCACGAGCTCGAGCGCGCCCTGGGTGTGGGAGCACGGACCATCGGCGTCAATGCCCGCGACCTCCGCACGTTCGAGGTCGACCCGGGTCGGTTCGCCGCGATCGCGGCCGCGCGTCCCGAAGGGACCCTCCTCGTGGCCGAGTCGGGCGTCCATGGCCCCGACGATGTCGAGCGGCTCGGAGGGCTCGGTGCCGACGCGGTCCTGGTCGGGGAGTCGGTCGTCACGGCCGCCGACCGTCGTGCCGCGGTCGCCGCGCTGGTCGCGGCCGGTCATGCCACGTCGGAGGTGCTGCGATGAGCGCGGAGGCGATCGTGGGGGAGCGCGAGGGCTACTTCGGTCGGTTCGGGGGCCAGTTCGTGCCCGAGGTGCTCTCCGGCGCGCTCCGTGAGCTCGTCGCGGCGTGGCGGGACGCGCAGGACGATCCCGGGTTCCACGCCGAGCTCGACCGGTTGCGCCGGGACTACGGCGGTCGTCCGACCCCGCTCTACCACGCGCCTCGGCTGTCGGAGGAGGCCGGGGTCGAGGTCTGGCTCAAGCGTGAGGACCTCGCCCACACCGGGTCGCACAAGCTCAACAACGTGGTCGGCCAGGCGCTCCTCACACGACGGATGGGCAAGCCCCGCGTCATCGCCGAGACCGGCGCAGGGCAGCACGGTGTCGCGACCGCGACGGCTGCGGCGCTCTTCGGGCTGGAGTGCACGGTCTACATGGGTGCGGAGGACTGCCGCCGGCAGCGCCTCAACGTCACGCGCATGCAGCTGCTCGGCGCCGAGGTGGTCCCGGTCGAGAGCGGCACGCGCACCCTCAAGGACGCGATCAACGAGGCGATGCGCGACTGGGTGTCGAACGTCGAGCGCACGCACTACCTGATCGGATCGGCGATGGGGCCGCATCCCTTCCCGACGATCGTGCGTGAGCTTCAGCGCGTCATCTCGGTCGAGACGCGCGTGCAGTTCGCGCAGGCCGCGGGCGGGGTGCCCGATGCGGTCATCGCCTGCGTCGGGGGCGGCTCCAACGCCATCGGGACCTTCGCCGACTGGATCGAGGTGGAGGGCGTGCGCCTCATCGGCATCGAGGCGGCCGGGGAGGGCGTCGGCTCCGGGCGTTCGGCGGCGACGCTGTCGGAGGGTCGCGAAGCGGTCCTGCACGGATCGCGCTCGATCGTCCTCGTCGACGACGACGGTCAGGTCCGAGGGGCGCACTCCGTCTCGGCCGGGCTCGACTACCCGGGGGTGGGGCCGGAGCACGCCTGGCTCGCGACGTCGGGCCGCGCCGAGTATCGCGCGGCGACCGACACGGACGCGCTCGAGGGCTTCCGTCGGACCTGCGAGCTCGAGGGCATCATCCCGGCGCTCGAGCCCGCGCACGCCGTCGGGTGGCTCCTTCGCCACGGTCGCGACGTGCTCGGTGCGGGCGCGCGCGTCGTGCTGACGATGTCGGGCCGGGGCGACAAGGACGTCGACGAGGTCGTCGCGGTCGCGGGCTGGGACGTGGGGGTGGCGCGCGCGTTCGGTGACCTCCGCGACGCGGGCGCATGACGCGGGGCTCCGATCGCATCGCCGAGGCGTTCGATCGTGCGTCCGAGCGCGGTCGTGCTGCGCTGATCGTGTACCTGACCGCGTGCTACCCCGACCGCGAGACCTCGATCGCCTGCGTCGAGGCCGCGGTCGCGGCCGGCGCCGACATCGTCGAGGTCGGGCTGCCGTTCTCCGACCCGATCATGGACGGGCCCGTCATCCAGGCCGCAAACCAGCACGTCCTGGACGCCGGTGTGGGGCTCGGTGAGCAGCTCGGGATGGTGGCGTCGCTCTCCGCGCTGCGAGCGCCGCGCCTGGTCATGACCTACGTCACGGTGGCCGACACGCGTGGCTACGCGCGCTTCGCAGCGGAGTGCGCGTCCGCGGGGGTCGCCGGGGTCATCCTCCCCGACCTGCCGGTCACCGAGGAGGAGGCCTGGCGCGCCGCCGCCGCTGAGCACGGGCTCGCGACGGTCTTCCTCGCCTCCTCGGTCTCCTCCGACGACCGTCTCGACGCCATCGCCGATGCTGCCTCCGGCTGGGTCTACGCCGCCGGCCTGCTCGGGGTCACCGGGGTCGACGGCGTCGACGATGCGCCCACGCGTGCGCTCGTCGAACGCCTCCGGCAGCGGACCACGACCCCGATCGCGGTCGGCATCGGCGTCCGGGATGCCGCGGACGCCGAGCGCGTCGGGGCCTACGCCGACGGCGTCATCGTGGGCTCGGCCCTGCTGCGGACCGTCGCCGATGGCGCCCCCGAGGGCGCACCGGAGCGGGTCGGGCGGCTGGTCCGTGCCCTCCGGCAGGGGTTGGAGCGCGCCGGGCGCTAGCCTCGCGCAGCGCTCGCCCCCGTGCTGGAACCGGTAGACAGGGCGGACTCAAAATCCGCTGCCCTCGCGGGCGTGTGGGTTCGAGTCCCACCGGGGGTACCGAGGCCGAGGTGGAGGTGGCAGGTGTCCGACGTCCCGCGCGCGCCCACGCGCGTGCTCATCGCGGAGGATGAGGCGCTCATCCGGCTCGACCTGCGCGAGATGCTCGAGGAGGAGGGCTTCGACGTCGTCGGGGAGGTCGCCGACGGTGCCTCGGCCGTCCGCGGAGCACGCGAGCTCCGGCCCGACCTCGTCGTCCTCGACGTCAAGATGCCGGTGATGGACGGGATCCAGGCGGCGGAGGAGATCGCTCGCGAGCGGCTCTCCGCGATCCTCATCCTCACGGCCTTCAGCCAGCGCGAACTCGTCGAGCGTGCACGTCGCGCGGGCGCCATGGCCTACCTCGTCAAGCCGTTCCAGAAGCACGACCTGCTGCCGGCGATCGAGATCGCCATCGGTCGCCATCGGGAGCTGTCGGGACTCGCCGCGACGGTCGACGACCTGCAGGGCCGGTTGGCGTCCCGCAAGGTCATCGAGCGCGCCAAGGGGCTGCTCCAGGAGCGCGAAGGGCTCTCGGAGTCGGATGCCTTCCGGCGGTTGCAGCGTGAGGCGATGGAGGGGCGCGAGACGATGCAGCGCGTCGCCGAGCGCACCATCGAGCGCCTCGGGGGCTGACGACCCCGTTCCGACTACGCTGGTCGTAGCGCCCCGGACGCCCGGGGTCGCGTGCCGGCGACCGTCGTCGGCGCGGAGTCAGGAGCAGCCAGACCATGAGCATCCGTTTCCGCTCGACCGCCGCGCTCGTCGCGGCGCTCGCCCTGACGCTCGCTGCCTGTGGCGGCGGTGGCGATGCCGCCGCGCCCGAGGCCGGTGAGCTCGACCTGATCACCCCAGGCACGCTGACCGTGTGCTCCGACATCCCCTACGAGCCCTTCGAGTTCGAGGACCCCTCGTCCCCGATCGGCTTCTCCGGGTTCGACATCGAACTCATCCAGGCGATCGCCGCCACCGGCGACCTCGAGGTGGCCGTCGTCGTCTCCGGCTTCGACGGGCTGACCTCCGGCGCGACCATGGCGGCCGGCACGTGCGACCTCGCCATCTCGGCGATGACCATCACCGAGGAGCGGGCCCAGCAGATCGACTTCTCCGAGCCCTACTTCGACGCGGTGCAGTCGCTGCTCGTCCCGAGCGGTTCCGCGATCACCGGCATCGGGGACCTCGGCGCGGGGGTGAGGGTCGGGGTCCAGTCCGGCACCACGGGCGAGGCCTACGCGACCGAGAACGCCCCGGAGGCCGAGGTCACGTCATTCGAGAACGAGGGCGACCTGACGACGGCGCTCGTGGCCGGGTCGATCGATGCGATCCTCCAGGACCTCGACCCGAACCTCCAGTTCACGCGTGACAACGCGGGGTTCGAGGTGATCGAGACCTACGACACCGACGAGTCGTACGGCATCGCGTTCGAGAAGGACCGCGGTGATGGCCTCGTCGCGTTCGTCGACGCCGGTCTCGCCAGCGTGCGCGAGGACGGGACCTACGACACGATCTACCAGAAGTACTTCGGCGCCTGAGGCGCAGATGCACGTGCGGTCCGGTCGGACCGATGCGTGATGGCGGTGGGGGGACCCTCGGGTCCCCCCACCGCCGTCTCGGGCGGTCGCGCGGCAGGATGCCGAGCCGGAGGTCAGTAGAGTCGGGGACCGGGAGCGGACCGGGAGGGCCGCTCGAGGGGGGGCGGTGACCAAGCGACAGCGCGAGCGGCTCGTGCGGGCCGCCCTCTACGTGGTCCTGGGCGCGGGCCTCATCGGGCTGGCGCTCGTCGCGGACTGGGAGACGCTCCGGCGCAACTTCTTCGACGTGGCCATCGCCCGCGAGATGTTCCCGGGCGTGCTGGTCGTCGCCGCGAGGAACACCTTGCTCTACACCGCGCTCGCCTTCGCCTTCGGCCTCGTCCTGGGGCTCGTGCTCGCGCTGATGCGCCTGTCCTCGATCGGGCCGTACCGCTGGATCGCGACCACCTACATCGAGATCTTCCGAGGCCTCCCGGCGCTGCTGACGATCTTCCTCGTCGGGTTCGGCATCCCCATCGCCTTCGGCACGCGCTGGCCCGTGCTGCTCCAGATCACGCTCGGACTCGGCATCGTCGCCGCCGCGTACATGGCGGAGACCATCCGAGCCGGCATCGAGGGGGTCCCGAAGGGGCAGATGGAGGCCGCACGCTCCCTCGGCATGACGCGGACCCGCGCGATGGCCTCCATCGTCATCCCGCAGGGTTTCCGGCTGATCATCCCACCCTTGACCAACGAGCTCGTGCTCCTGATCAAGGACACCTCGCTGCTGTTCGTGCTCGGGACCACCCCCGCCTCGAAGGAGCTCGCCAAGTTCGGTCGTGATCTCCTCGCGAACAAGGCGAACGCGACCCCGCTGATCGTCGTCGGCGCGGTCTACCTGCTCATCACGCTGCCGCTCACGCAGCTCGTCGCCGTCCTCGAACGGAGGAACGCCCGTGCCCGCTGAGGCGATCGAGATCCGAGGCCTGCGCAAGTGCTTCGGCGACAACGAGGTCCTGCGCAGCATCGACTTCCACGTCGGTCAGGGCGAGGTCGTGTGCGTCATCGGGCCGTCGGGCTCGGGCAAGTCGACGCTGCTGCGGTGCGTGAACCGGCTGGAGGAGCCCGATGCCGGCACGATCCTGATCGACGGGGCCGACATCACGGACCCGGAGGCCGACGTCGACCTCCTCCGCAGTCGGATCGGCATGGTCTTCCAGTCCTTCAACCTCTTCCCCCACCTCTCGGTGCTGCAGAACCTCACCATCGCCCAGCGGCGCGTGCGCAAGCGCCCTCGTGCCGAGGCCGAGGCGGTCGCGCGCCGGAACCTCGAGCGGGTTGGGCTCGCGGAGAAGCTCGGTGCCTTCCCGGCGCACCTGTCCGGCGGTCAGCAGCAGCGCGTGGCCATCGCTCGGGCACTGTCCATGGACCCGGACATGATGCTGTTCGACGAGCCGACCTCGGCGCTCGACCCGGAGCTCGTCGGGGAGGTCCTGGCCGTCATGCGCTCGTTGGCCGACGAGGGCATGACGATGATGGTCGTCACCCACGAGATGGGCTTCGCGCGCGAGGTCGCGGACCGAGTGGTCTTCATGGACGGTGGGGTCGTCGTCGAGGAGGGACCACCCGACGCGGTGCTCGAGCGGCCGGTCAACGAGCGCACCCAGCGATTCCTCAAGATGGTGCGCTGACGCCACCAGAGGGTGCGCTCCGCCCCGGCGGTGCAGGACGCGTTGACCGGTCGCTCAGAACAGGGCGCGCGCGAGCCGGCGGCGCCAGTCGGCGGCGGCTCCGGGGTCCTCGAGCAGGTCCAGCAGCCGAACGAGGTGGGCACGGGCCTCGTCGCGCATCGGCCCACCGAGGGTGACCGCGGCGAGCAGCGCGGCGCAGGCCTCCTCGGGACGGCCCGCTGCGGCGAGGGCGTCCCCCCAGGCGATCAGCGCCGCGTCGTCGTCGCCCCCGGAGGCTCGCTCGGCGAGCGTGTCGAGGTCCCCGCCGCCACCGCGCGCGATGGCGAGCCGTGCGAGCACGCGCTCGGCCGCCGGATCCGGCCGATGGGGCAGGACGAGCGCTTCGGCGCGGTCCGGCTCGTCGTCGACGAGGAGCGTGGCGAGTGCGAGCGCAGCGCCACGGTGCGAGGGCTCCCCGACGAGCGCCGCCTCCAGTTCGGCGACGGCGAGCA
>JBEAQO010000165.1:0-2831 GCA_041163825.1 Actinomycetota bacterium
AGGCACGCCGGCTCGCCGACGCGCTCGAGCTCGCCGAGCACTGGCTCGACGTGACGGAGCTGCCCGCCCCGCCCGATGGCGGGCGCACCGTCGTCCTCGACCGCGCCGCCTGGACCGACGATGCGCTGCTCGCGCTGCGCCCGCTGGTCGAGCCGATCGCACGGGCCGCCGGTGACGCGCTCGCCGCGCTCGCCGCCGAGCAGTTCGCCGAGCTCGAGGAGGCCTTCGAGGAGCGCGGAGGGATCGACCAGGAGCTGCTCGGTGGGCTCGCTGCGGGGCTGAGCGCCATGCTCGAGGAGGGCGACGACTCCCCCGCGGCCAGCGTCTTCCAGCCCGAGGTGCTCGGCATCGACGCGGAGGCCTCCGCGCGCCTCAAGGAGGAGATGGGGGCCTTCCTGCGCTCGGCCGCGGAGGACCCGTCGCTGCTCGCACCGATGCTCGAGGGCCTCTTCGGGCAGCTCGACCAGGGCGACCCCTCCGAGCTCTTGCGTCCGGCGGCGCGCATGCTCTCGGGGCTGCAGGCCGGGCAGGTCATCGGACGGCTCGCCCGCGAGGTGCTCGGCCACCACGACCTCGGCATCGCGACCGGGACCCGCGGCACGGCCGCGCTCGTCGCGGTCAACGTCGACGAGGCGTTCTCCGGCTACGGGCTCGACGCGACCGAGCTGGCGCTCGTCCTGGCCACCACCGAGGCCGCCCACCGCCGGCTCCACCACGCCATCGCCTGGCTCGACGGCCACGTGATCGCGCTCGTGACGCGCTTCGCCGAGGCCTCGACCCTGACCGCCGAGGACCTGCGCGAGCTCGCCGAGGAGCTCGCCGGCGGTCTCGACCTCGACGACCCGGAGGTGCTCGCCGAGGCGATGGAGCGCGCCGCGACGATGCGTCTGCAGCCCAACGACGCCCAGCGCCACGTCCTCGCCCAGCTCCAGACGCTGGTCAGCCTCGTGGGGGCGTGGGCCCGGGCCGAGGCGCGCGTCGCGCTCGCCGATCGCCTGCCCGGCCTCGGCCGCATCGAGGAGGTGCTGCGCCGGCGACGAGCGACCACGGGCGACGGCGAGGACCTGCTCGCGGGCCTGCTCGGGCTCGACCTCAAGCCCGAGGACGAGTCCATCGGCGAGCGCTTCGTCGCGGTCGTGCGCGAGCGGCTCGGTGGGGGCGGGCTCGCCGGCGCGCTCGCGCACCCCGAGACCCTGCCCGCGCCCGACGAGCTCGCCGACCCCGAGCGCTGGCTCGCGCGGCTCGGCGAGCCCGACGCTTCCGACGTGCCGGACACCCCCTCCGCGCTGCTCGAGGGCGAGGCCGGGCTCGGGGAGGCACCGCGCGAGCCGAGCGCCGACGAGCGCCGGCGCGACGGCGGCCCCGACGCCGGAGGCGGTCCCGACGCCTGAGGCCGGCGGGTGCGATCGCCTCGTCGTGGTCGGGAGAGCGCGGTCACGACGCTGCGGGCATCCGAAGAGGCGCGCCGAGGGCGTGCGCGCGGCGCGCGACGCTGCGCGACGGACTCGATCCGGACCCCCGTGAGGGCCTGTGGACGGACTGGGGACGGCCGCACGCCGCAGGCACCGGCCTGACCTGCGACGTCGTCGACCCTGCCCCGGCACGCGCACCTGCGTGCGCCCCGTCGTCCTCCGGGCGTCCACAGCGTCTCCACATCCGGCGGGCCGTTGTCCGCAGGGCCTGTGGATGCAGGCGTGGACGCGGAGCGCACGCCCGGCGTAGGTTCGCGGTCGAGGTCCCCGGTCCGGGACGTCGCCCGCTCCACGGGGAAGGGAGCGGACGGCCTCCCGACCGGGGACCACGCACGTCACCGCGCACGCGCATCCCGGCGCACGAGCCTCCCGGCCCCTCGGTCGCGTCGCGGCCGTACGCTCGCGGCATGTCCACCTCCTCCCCCGCCCTCGCGCCCGCCACCAGCGGCGCGCCCGAGCGCACCGGCGCGCCCCTGCGCACGCACGGCCCCGCCGCGGCGTTCTTCGACCTCGACCGGACCCTCATCGCCGGCTCCTCGGCGTTCGCCTTCGGGGTCGCGGCCTGGCGCGCGGACCTCGTCGAGACCGACGCGCTCGTGCGCGACGCGACCCGCGCGCTCTCCTTCCGCCTGTTCGGGGCGACCGACGAGCGCACCGACGAGGTCCGCGAGCGCATGCTCGGCGCGGTCGTCGGCGCCGCCCGGGACGAGCTCGTCGCGCTCAACGAGGAGCTCGTGCCGCGCCTGCTCGGCCGGGTCCGACCCGAGTCGCGCGCGCTCATCGACCTCCACCACGCCGAGGGGCGCGCGTCGTGGATCGTGTCGGCCTCGCCGCACGAGCTCGTCGAGCCGCTCGCCGGCGCCATCGGGATGACCGGGGCGATCGGCACGCGCTCCGAGGTCGTCGACGGGCGCTACACCGGCGCGCTCGACGGCCCGTTCGTCTACGGCCCCGGCAAGGCCGAGGCCATCGGCGCGCTCGCCGATGAGCGCGGCTACGACCTGCGCCTCTCGTACGCCTACTCGGACTCCGTGTCGGACCTGCCGATGATGGAGCTCGTCGGGCATCCGGTCGCGGTCAACCCCGACCGCGCGCTCGAGCGCGTCGCACGCACCCGCGGCTGGCCGATCGTGGTCTTCGCGCAGCGCACCAAGCGCGTCATCGGCGCGACCAGCGCCATCGCGGGGGCGGCCGCGATCGCGGGCGCGACCTACGCGGTCGGCCGTCGCCACGGTCGGGTCGCGACCGAGGCCGCGCTCGGGCGCTGGCACCACCACTGAGCCCGGTGTCCGCGGGAGCGTCGCGAGCGCCGGGCGGAGCGGGCCCGTCGCGCGCCGTGCTGCCGCTGCCGATCGCCGG
>JBEAQO010000166.1:0-3230 GCA_041163825.1 Actinomycetota bacterium
GCTCCTTGAGGGTCGTGCCGACGAGCGGCGAGCTCGAGGACAGGACGCACTCGACGAGGTCGTGCCGCTCGCCGGTGAGCAGGCGCACCTGGGCGCGCTCCCCGGGAACGAGTCCGGGATGTGCCAGGAGCTCGGCCACGTCCTCCGCGTGCCCGACGAGCACCAGTTCGTCCCCGCCCTTGAGGCGCGTCGTCGGACCGACGCCAGCGAACTGCTCGCCATCGCGCACGAGCCCGGCGACGAAGGTGCCCTCGAGGCTGCGCAGGCCCGCCTCGGAGATGGTCCGCCCGTCGCTCGGTCCGTCGAACGCCACGCCCATGCGCACGGTGTAGTGGCGCCGCTCTGCGGCCGTGCGCTCGGCACCGTCCCGGCGGTCGGGCAGGACGCGTGGGGCGAGCAGGACGAGGATCGTCCCGGCGACCCCCAGGAGCGGCAGGCCGACCGCGCCGACGGTCACGAAGCCGAAGCCCGGACGGCCGGTCGCGCTGAGCGCGCCGGAGACGACCAGGGTCGGTCCGGTCCCGATGAGGGTCAGGAGCCCACCGAGGATGGCGGCGAACGACACCGGGATGAGCAGGCGGGAGGCGGCCAGCCCACGCCGCTCGGCCCAGTCCCGAACCATCGGCGCTGCGGTCACGACGAGGGGCGTGTTGTTCATCACGCCGGACGTGAGCGCGAGGGCGGGGACCAGACGCAGCAGCGCCCGCCGCTCGCCGCCCCGTCCGTCCCCGAGGAGGCGTGCGACGACCGCCTCGAGCCGGCCGTGCTGCCGGAGCGCGCGGGACACGACGAAGAGCCCCGCGATGCTCAGCGTCGCCGGGGAGGAGAGGCCGGAGAACGCCCGGTCGGCCTCGAGGACCCCGGTCAGGACGAGCAGCACGATGCCGCCGAGCACGATGGCCGCCGGCGGGGCGAGCTCGCGTGCGAGCGCGATGAGCGCGAGCGCGACGATGACCGCCGTCACGGCCGCCTCGGCTCCCACGCATCCACCTCCCCGGGGTCGTCCGACCCCTCGGCCTCGCGGCCGGCGCTCGTCGCGCCCGGCGGCACGGCGGAGTCAAGCAGTCCGAGCGCTACCGTCCGGATGGGACGGACGGCACGGGCGAGGAACGGTGCGATGGGCTTCGAGATCCGACGTGACGCCGACATCGCCGGCGGTTCGGGCGGCTGGTACGCGGCGCGCTGGCACTTCAGCTTCGGGCCGTACTTCGATGCCGAGCGCGACGGGCTCGGGCCGCTGCGCGTGCTCAACGACGACCTGCTCGTCCCGGGCGGGGTCTGGCCCATGCACCCCCACCGTGACGTCGAGTCGCTCACCTACGTCGTCGATGGGCACTTCCGGCACGCGGACTCGCTCGGCAACGGTGGCGACCTGATGCCCGGTGGCGTGCAGGTCATGACCTTCGGGCCCCGTGGGGCGCAGCACTCGGAGATGAACGGGGATCCGGACCGTCCGCTCCGTTTCCTGCAGTTCTGGATCCTCGCCGACCGTCCGGACCTCACCGACGGGGTCCAGCAGCACCAGCACACGGTCGAGGAGCGCACCGACCGCTGGCTGACCGTGATGGCCCCCGCCGGGGAGGAGGGCCTCGACCTCCACCAGGATGCTCGCGTGCGCGTCGCGCGGCTGTCCGGCGGGGCGGCGCTGCCCGTCGAGGTCGCCGCGGGCCGCGGCACCTACCTCTACGTGATCGACGGCGGCCTCGACGTGAGCGGCACCATCGGGGAGCAGGGGCTCGCGACGGGCGATGCGCTGGTCCTCCGTGGCCCGGAGTCGGTGACCGTCACCGGGACCCTGCCGGCGACGGAGCTCTGGCTCGCCGACGTCCCGCTCGCCTTCACCCCCCACGGGGTCTGGGCGGGGAGGGCGCACCGCCACTGACGGCCGCGGACGCGCCCGGCTGCGTCCCGCGTCCCGCGTCCCGAATCGGGCCCCGGAGGGTCGTTCGGGGCCTCCGCGGGCACCTGTCGGACACCGGCCGTCCGACCGGTCCGGACTCGGACGAGGATTACACTCGTGCCGTCCGCCAGCGGGCGCCTTCGGGACACCGTCCCGATCCCGGAGCGGTCGGGAGGAGCGAGGGACCATGTTCGAGCGAGTCCGCGGCGTCGTGATCGCCGCCCGGCAGCGACTGTCGAGCCTCGGCGAGACCGGCGCCTCGGCGACCGAGTACGCCGTCATCGTGGCCATCGTCGTCGCCGCACTGGTGCTCATCGGGACGGTCTTCACCGACGTCCTCTCCGACCTCTGGAACGGGATGGTCGGCGACATCCGCAGCAACTTCATCACCGACGCCGGCGCCTGACCCGACCGGGTCGAGGCGTTCGGCGCGGGAACGTGGGACCACGACGGCGAGCGCTCGTCCGCCCTGCTCCGCGTGATGAGCGCGGGGCTGCGGCGACGGAGTTCGCGCTCGTGCTCCCGCTCCTCGTCTTCGTGCTGGTGATGATGGTCGCGGTGGGCTCGCTCATCATCCAGTACCAGCAGCTGGTCGCCGCGGCGCGGGAGGGCGCACGCTTCGGCGGCCTCACCCAGACCACGGTCGGCGAGATCGAGAGCGCCACGCTCGGGGCCGTGAGCTCGACCGGCTTCTCGGTCGGACCGACGGCGAGCGTCGCGGCCTGGCCGGCCGGAGCGGCGGGATGGTCCGGAGCGCTCGGCGCGACCGAGCGCCCCTGCAACCAGGTCTCCTCCGGGACCTCGCGAGTCCGCGTCACCGTGGCCGCGACGGCGACGCCGAGTGCCCCACTGCTGGCGCTCGTCCCCGTCCCCATGAGCGCCAGCGCGGTCTTCCGATGCGAGTGAGGACCCGGGACGAGGCCGGCGCGATGGCGGTCATGGTCGCGCTGCTGCTGCCGTTGGTCGTCGCGCTCGCTGGGCTCGGCATCAACTCCGCCTCCCTTTGGACCGAGCGTCGGCGCCTGACCCTCGCGACCGACGCCGCCGCCCTCGGCGCCGCGTCCGTGCGCGCGACCGGGGGGACCGCGGGGGACGTCGATGCCGCCTGCCGGGACCTCCTGGCCCGGAACCACTCGGCCGAGGTTGCCGGCTCGGCGACGTGCGCGGAGGAGGGGCCACGCGCCGTCCGCGTCACCGCCGCGGCCCCCGCAACGCTGGTCCTCGTCCCCGACGGCCGCCGGCCCGACGCGACGGTGTCCTCGGTCTCGCTCGCGGAGGGCGGCAGCCCCGTTGGTGTCGTCGGAGCCCGGCCGATGGCCATCTGCGCCCG
>JBEAQO010000167.1:0-3601 GCA_041163825.1 Actinomycetota bacterium
TGCGCCCGCAGGAGCGGCACCGCCTGTCGCTGCATGTTCGCGCCCATGAGCGCGCGGTTGGCGTCGTCGTGCTCGAGGAAGGGGATCAGCGCCGCCGAGATCGACACGATCTGGCGTGGCGAGACGTCCATATAGTCCACGGCCTCGGGCTCGACCTCGCGGACCTCGCCACCCTTCGAGCGCACCAGCACGGTCTCGCCGACGAACTGTCCCGTCTTGGCGTCGATCGGGGCGTTCGCCTGCGCGACGACGTAGCGGTCCTCCTCATCGGCCGTGAGGTACTCGACCGAGTCCGTGACACGTCCCGCCTTGACCTTGCGGTAGGGGGTCTCGACGAAGCCGTAGGGGTTGATGCGCGCGTAGGTCGCGAGCGACCCGATGAGGCCGATGTTGGGGCCCTCGGGGGTCTCGATCGGGCACATCCGCCCGTAGTGCGAGGGGTGGACGTCCCGGACCTCGAACCCTGCCCGCTCTCGCGACAGCCCGCCCGGGCCCAGCGCCGAGAGCCGCCGCTTGTGCGTCAGCCCGGCCAGCGGGTTCGTCTGGTCCATGAACTGCGAGAGCTGCGAGGTCCCGAAGAACTCACGGATGGACGACACCACCGGCCGGATGTTGATCAGCGTCTGGGGCGTGATCGACTCGAGGTCCTGCGTCGTCATGCGCTCACGCACGACCCGCTCCATGCGCGAGAGCCCGATCCGGATCTGGTTCTGGATGAGCTCCCCGACCGAACGCAGGCGCCGGTTCCCGAAGTGATCGATGTCGTCGACGTCGTAGCCCGACGCGCCGGCGTGCAGCTTGACCAGGTAGCTCATCGTCGCGAGCGCGTCCTCGACGGTGAGCGTGCGAGCACGGGCGTCGGCGCGCCGCGACGGGCCGAGCCCGATCGACTTGAACGCCGGGGCGAGCGCATCGAACTCGTCGGTCAGCTTGCCGCGCTTCGCGGCCTTCCCGCGCTCGGCGGCGATGCCCGAGATCTTGTAGCGACCGACGCGAGCGAGGTCGTACTTCTTGGGCGCGAAGAACATGCCGAGGAGGAGCTGCGCCGCCTGCTCGAGGTGCGGCGGCTCGCCCGGACGCAGCTTGCGGTAGATGTCCTCGATGGCCGCGGCGGGCGTCCGGCCCGTGGTGTCCTTCTCCAGCGTCAGCGCGATGGAGGCCGCCCCGCCGAAGAAGTCGAGGATCTCCTGGTCGTCGATCTCCTGGCGCAGGAGCTCGACCGGCGCGAGCTGGTACCGGCCCGCTTCGGCGTCCCACTCGAAGGCCTTGAGCGCGCGGTAGAGCACGCTGATCGGCTGCTTGCGCTTGCGGTCGACGCGGACCCACGCCATGTCGCGCTTGTCGACCTCGAACTCCAGCCACGCGCCGCGCGCCGGGATGACCTTGCAGCCGAACACGTCACGGCCGGTGGTCTTCTCGATCGAGCGGTCGAAGTAGACGCCGGGCGAGCGCACGAGCTGCGACACGACGACGCGCTCGGTGCCGTTGACCACGAACGTGCCGCGGTCGGTCATCACGGGGAAGTCGCCCATGAAGACGGTCTGGACCTTGATGGTGCCGTCATCGCGGTTGAGGAACTCGGCGTCGACGAACAGCGGGCGCGAGTACGTGTAGTCCTTCTCCTTGCACTCCTCGACGGTGTGCTTGGGGTCCTCGAAGCGGTGGTTGAGGAACCCGAGCGCCATCCGCCCCTGGCTGTCCTCGATGGGGGAGATCTCGTCGAAGACCTCGGACAGTCCGTGCTCCAGCAGCCAGTCGAACGACTCCCGCTGCACGGCGACGAGGTCGAGATCATCGAGCGGCAGGGCCTCGCGGAACCTCGCGAAGTCGAGACGGTCGCCGGCGGCGGTGGAGGTCACGAACGGTCTCCTCGATCGTCACGGTCGGTCGCGCCGGGAGCCGGGCGCTGACGTTCGACCGTCCTGCGTCTGGATGCGTGTGCCGTGCTGGTGTCCGGTCGTGCGCGGCGTCGGGGGCGAGGGCCCTCAGCGGCCCCGGGCCACGAGGCGCGTGCGCGACGCGTCCTCCACGCACGAGGACACCCACGTGTCCGCCCCCTGACGCGCGCGACGGAGCGTCGAGGAGGGCGGGACGATCACGGGAGGAGAGGACCTCGGGGAAGGACGGACCCCGCCGGTCGACGACGGCGGGGTGCACGGCACGGCACACGACTCGTGGCGAGCGTAGCGAGGACGCTCGCGACCCGTCAAACGGCCCTCGCGGGCCGGACGGACATGGCCGGGCGCGGCCGGGGCGCCCCTCGGAGCGGCCCCGGCCGACGGCCCGGTCAGTCGATCGAGACGCTCGCCCCGGCGCCCTCGAGCGCCGCCTTGGCGGCCTCGGCGGCTGCCTTGTCAACGCCCTCCAGGACGGGCTTCGGCGCGCCCTCGACGAGCTCCTTGGCCTCCTTGAGGCCCAGGTTCGTCAGCGTGCGCACCTCCTTGATGACCTGGATCTTCTTCTCGCCACCCGAGGTCAGGGTGACCGTGAAGGAGGTCTTCTCCTCGCCCCCGCCGTCCCCGGCGGCCCCGCCACCGGCGGCGACGGCCGCGACGGCCACGGGAGCGGCCGCGGTGACCTCGAAGGTCTCCTCGAACTTCTTGACCAGCTCGGAGAGCTCGACGAGGGTCAGTTCCTTGAACGCCTCGATCAGCTCGTCGGTCGACAGCTTCGCCATCCTGCTTCCTCCTCGCGGCGCGGTACGCCGTGTCCTCTCGGCGCGGTGCGCCGTGGTCCTGGACCGATCCGCGGCTGCGGACCGGACGTCTGGGTCAGGCCTCGGTCTCGGCCGCCTCGGTCTCGGCCGCCTCGGTCTCGGCAGCGGGCTCGTCGGCGGCCTCGGCAGCGGGCGCGTCGGCGGCCTCCGTCGCGGGCACGTCGGCCGGCGCGGATGCCGCAGGGGCAGCGCCCGGGTTCGCGCCGCCCTTGTCGACGAGCGCCTGCATCGCACGGGCCTGACCGGCCATCGGTGCTTGGAGCAGACGCGCCATCGCAGCGAGCGGCGCGACGAGCAGGCCGGCCATGCGGGCGAGGAGCTCCTCGCGGCTGGCGAGGTCGGCGAGGCGCGTCGCCGCGGCCTCGTCGAGGACCTCGCCATCGAGGTAGCCCCCGCGGATCACGAGCTCGGGGTGGTCCTTGGCGAAGGCCTTGAGGGCCTTGGCGGGACCGACGGGGTCGGTGCCGCAGAAGACGATGCCGGTGGGGCCCTCGAGCAGCTCGGCGAGACCGTCCATCCCGGCGTCGGTCGCGGCCCGCCGAGCGAGCGTGTTCTTGACGACCTTGAGCTCGGCGTCGACCGCCCGGAGCGCCGCGCGCAGGGCCTTGAGCTCGCCGACGCCGAGTCCGCGGTAGTGGGTCAGGATCGTCGCGGTGCTCGCGGCGAGGTGCTCGCGCACCTCGGTCACGGTCTGCGTCTTGTCGGCGCGTGCCACGGTGGGCTCCGTCGTCTCGTGCCCCCACACGGGCCTCCGGCGCGACGGCCCCGGAACGACGGGACCCCTGCGCACGCGCAGGGGTCGGGGCGAGGGTCGCGCGCTGCGCGACCGTCGTGCTCCGGGACCTGCGCGGGACGCTCGGGGCTCCGCCTGGGCGGGGCCACCTC
>JBEAQO010000168.1:0-3518 GCA_041163825.1 Actinomycetota bacterium
GGCGTGGAGGTCCTCCCGAGCGACTTCGGCTTCGGACGGGACCCCGCCGCCGGTGCGGCTGCTCTCGAGCAGGTCGTGGTCGCTCGGCCCGACGTCTTCGCGTTCAACCTCGAGACGACCCGCCGGCTCTTCCCGATCGTGCGTCCGGCCTTCGACTACGACCGCGGCCTCGCGTTCCTCGCGCTGGCTCGTGCGCGCATGCCGGAGACCACGGCGATCAAGTCGAACCTGATCGCCGGGATGGGCGAGACCGACGACGAACTGCGCGCATGCATGCGCGACCTCGTCGAGGTCGGTGTCTCGACGCTGACGATCGGGCAGTACCTCCAGCCCTCGTCGCAGCATCTCCGGCTCGACCGCTACGTGCCACCGGAGACCTTCGCCGAGCTCAAGCGCTACGGCGAGCAGGACCTCGGCCTCGCGCACGTCGAGGCCGGACCGCTGGTCCGATCGAGCTACCACGCCGGCCAGCAGGCCATCGATGCACACGCCTGGCGGCCGAACGGACCGTGACGCCTCGGTCGGGCGATCAGCCCTCGTCGCTCGCCCCGGGCGTGTCCTCGCGGCGCAGGTGCACGGTGCGCTGCGGGAACGGGATCTCGATGCCCGCGGCATCGAAGGTCGCCTTGACGCGTCGACGGAGCTCTCGAGTGACGCGCCACTGCTCACCGGGCACCGTCCGGACCGTCATGCGCACGGTGACCCCGTCCGCGCCGAGGGCCTCGACGCCCACGACCTCGGGATCGGCGAGCAGGAACGGTGCCAGCGTCGCGTCGTCGGCGATCTCGGCGCCGAGCCTCCCGAGGAGCTCGAGCACCGGTTCGACGTCCGCGTCGTAGGCGATCGCGACGTCGAGGACCGCGCGGGACCAACCCTGGCTCATGTTCCCGACGCGTCGGATCTCCCCGTTCGGAACGTGCCAGAGCGTCCCATCGATCGACCGTACGCGCGTCGAGCGCAGCGAGATGCCCTCGACCACCCCGACGGCGTCGCCGACGTCGATCACGTCCCCGACCCCGTACTGGTCCTCGATGAGCATCGAGACCCCCGCGAGCAGGTCACGCACGACGTGCTGTGCGCCGAAGCCGAGGGCCACCCCGACGACACCTGCGCCGGCGACCAGCGGTCCGAGCTCCACCCCGAGGGTCCCGAGGGAGATGAGGGCGGCCAGCGACCACACCACCGCCGACACGGCGCTCCGGGCGAGCGCCGCCAACGCCTCCGCACGCTGCAGCCGCCGGGGGCTCGCGGCAGCCGCCGGCTCCGTCTCGCCGAGCCGACGCCAGCGGCTGGAGCGCACCGCGCCCGACGGGTCCCGCATCCCCGCCAGCGCCCGGTCGAGACCGCGACCCACGAGCCGCAGGGCGATCCAGGCGACGGCGACGACCAGCAGCACGTCGAGCACCGGCCCGATGAGGGTCTCGACGGCCCAGCGGAGCAGGGGCGCGTCCCCCCGCGCCGAGAGCCACGCCTCGAGCGGCCCCGACGGCGTCGTCATCCGCGACCTCCTCGCTCCCTCCGGACCCCCGGCCGGGTCGGACGGCCCGTCCACGTGGTCGGGGGACGGCGCCGCGCCGTCCGCCCCTCGCACCGTACGCTGTCCCCATGCTGCGCAACGTCCTCCTCGGCACCCGACTGGTCATCGCGACCGTCCTGGGCTGGTCGCTCATCGCCCTCGGCCTCGTGCTGCTCGTGACGCCCGGCCCCGGCCTCCTCGCCCTCGCGGCCGGCACCGCGATCCTCGCTCGCCACTACGACTCCGTCGCTCGGACGCGCGCGGCCCTGGTGGCGCGGACCGCACGGGTGGCGCGGCGATCGCGTCCCGGGGAGCGCCCGGTCCCGACCGTCGGTGCGCCGCGCACGGGCCCGATGGCACCCAGGCCCGCGACCTCGCCGGACCCGGCGCGGAGCGTCGCGTAACGCGCACGAAACATCCGGGACACGGCGACGCCATGGCCCCTTCCTAGGGTCCCGCTCCGTCGCAACGTCGGGGATCGGAACCTCCGAACCTCGGCGACGACACCGACCCCGTCGGACCCACCCCCGAAGGAGTTCCCGTGGCCGAGTCCAGGACCGCCGCCGACGTGCTGAAGCTGCTGAAGTCGGACGGCTACGAGTTCATCGACCTGCGCTTCATCGACCTGCCCGGCGTGACGCAGCACACCACCTTCCCGGTGAGCAACGTCACCGAGGAGACGCTCACCACCGGCGTGTACTTCGACGGCTCGTCGGTGCGCGGCTTCCAGGGCATCCAGGAGTCGGACATGCTCCTGGTCCCGGACCTCTCGACCGTGGTCGAGGACCGCTTCCGCTCGCGCAAGACGCTGATGATGTACTGCTACGTCCACGACCCCATCACGCGCGAGCCCTACTCACGGGACCCGCGCCACATCGCGCGCAAGGCCGAGGCCCATCTCGCCTCCACGGGCATCGCGGACACGGCGTACATGGGCCCCGAGGCCGAGTTCTTCATCTTCGACTCGGTGCGATTCGACTCGAAGGGCCACGGCACGTTCTACGAGGTCGACTCGATCGAGGGCGCGTGGAACACGGGTCGCGAGGAGGCTGGGGGCAACCTCGGGTACAAGCCGCGCACCAAGGGCGGCTACTTCCCGGTCCCGCCGATGGACCACTTCACCGACCTGCGCTCCGACATGGTCGCGAACCTCGAGCTCTTCGGGATCCCGACGCAGTTGCACCACCACGAGGTCGGGTCCGGCGGCCAGGGCGAGATCGGGATCCAGTTCTCGAACCTCGCGCACATCGCCGACCGGCTCATGACCTTCAAGTACGTGGTCAAGAACACGGCGAACTCGGCCGGTCGCACCGTCACCTTCATGCCCAAGCCGATCTTCGGTGACAACGGCTCCGGGATGCACACGCACCAGTCGCTCTGGAAGGACGGCGAGCCGCTGTTCTTCGATGCGAACGGCTACGGGCAGCTCTCGGACGTCGCGCGGTGGTACATCGGCGGACTCCTGCACCACGCCAAGTCGGTGCTCGCGTTCACGAACCCGACCACGAACTCCTTCCGTCGGCTCGTGCCGGGGTACGAGGCGCCCGTCAACCTCGTCTACTCGGCTCGCAACCGCTCGGCCGCCGTGCGCATCCCGGTGTCGGGCGAGAGCCCGAAGGCCAAGCGCATCGAGTTCCGTGTCCCGGACCCCTCCTGCAACCCGTACCTCGCGTTCTCGGCGATGCTGATGGCCGGCCTCGACGGGATCAAGCAGCGCATCGAGCCGCCCGCCCCGGTGGACAAGGACATCTACGACCTCCCCCCGGAGGAGCTCAAGGAGCTCCCGAGCGTGCCGCGCAGCCTCGAGGAGGCGCTCGGCGGGCTCGAGCACGACCACGAGTTCCTGCTCGAGGGTGGGGTGTTCACCGAGGACCTGCTCGAGACCTACGTCGAGTACAAGATGGACAACGAGGTCGCGCAGGTCGGACTCCGGCCGCACCCGCTCGAGTTCCAGCTCTACTACGACATCTGATCGCGGCGGGGGCACCCGTCGGGACGCGCG
>JBEAQO010000169.1:0-2583 GCA_041163825.1 Actinomycetota bacterium
CCGCCTACGGGCTCCTGCTCGCGGGTGCGCTCGGCAACGCCATCGATCGTCTCGTCCGGGCCGGGGGTCCCGGGTTCGGCCGTGGCTACGTCGTCGACTTCGTCGCCTGGGGCGGGTTCCCCCGGTTCAACGTCGCCGACTCGGCGATCACGATCGGCTTCCTGCTCCTCGTCGTCGCGCTGTGGCTGGACGAGCGCGCGGCCGGCAGCGCGCAGCGCGTGGACGGCGCCGACGTCGAGGTCGGAGCGGGCGCTGCGGGGGACGAGGGTGCGGGAGGCGTCGCGGTCACGGGGTCGTGACGGCGCAGCGTCTGGTCATCGGCGAGGAGCTCGCCGGACGGCGGCTGGACGTCGCGCTCGCGGAGGTCCTCGGCACCACCCGCAGCGTCGCCGCTGCACGCATCGCAGCGGGGGAGGTGCGCGTCGACGGCCGGGTGCCCTCGAAGAGGCTCGTGCTCGCCGGAGGCGAGGAGCTCGAGCTCGAGGTCGCCCCGCGCCCCGAGGCGCCGGCACCTCCGACCATGCCCCCCGTGCGGCTGCGGGACGCGGACCTCCTCGTCGTCGCCAAGCCGGCGGGCCTCGTGGTGCATCCTGGCGCCGGCCACCACGGGGACACGCTCGTCGATGCCTGCCGTGCGGCCGGGATCCCCCTCGCACCCGGGGAGGACCCGGTCCGGCCGGGCATCGTCCATCGCCTGGACCGCGACACCTCCGGGCTGCTCGTGCTCGCATCCAGCGAGGCGGCACGTGCCGGGCTCGTCGAGGCCCTGCGGGAGCGCCGGGTCTCGAGGCGCTACCTCGCGCTCACGGTCGGGGTCCCCGGGGAGGAGCGTGGACGCATCGAGGCCCCGATCGGCCGTGATCCTCGGCGACGTGCACGCTTCGCCGTCGTCCACGGCGGGAAGCCCGCCGTGACGCGCTACCGCGTCCTCGGGGCCGGCGTGGTCGAGGTCTCCGGCGCGCCGGTGCCGATCGGCCTCGTGGTGTGCGAGCTCGAGACCGGGCGAACCCACCAGATCCGCGTGCACCTCACCGCGATCGGTACCCCCGTCGTCGGTGACCCGCTCTACGGGGCTCGGCCGGCGGTCGCGGCCGCGCTCGGCCTCACGCGACCCGCACTGCACGCGACGGCGCTCGCGTTCGCGCACCCGATCGACGGGCATCCCATCGAGCTCGAGGAGCCGCTGCCCGACGACCTCGTCATTGCGTGCCAGCGGGCGGGGCTGACGCCGCCGGATCCGGACGTGCGCGCGTGAGCTCGTGGGCGCCGAGGCCGACGACGACGAGCACGCAGCCCCCGATCACCGTCGCGAGCGGAAGGCTGAACGCCAGCAGGAGGCAGCCCAGCAACCCACCGACGGCCTGCCAGCGCGGCCAGCGTCGCTCCTCGGGGCGCAGCCGCAGGGCCGCGGCGTTGGCGATCGCGTAGTAGCCGAGCACCGCGAAGGAGCTCGCGGCGATCGTCGAGGCCAGGTCGCCGAGCAGGACGGCGACGGTCACGGCGAGACCGACGGTCCACTGAGCGACGGCCGGGACCCCGGTCCTCGCGTCGATCCGGGCGAGTCGGCGCGGCAGGTGTCCGTCCCGCGCCATCGCGAGCACGGTGCGGGAGATGCCGGCGAGCAGGCTCACGAGCACGCCACCCGCTGCCACGACGGCGCCGACGCGCACCAGCGCCCCGGCTCCGTCGCCGAGCCCGACCTGGGCGACCTCGGCGAGCGGCTCCGTGCGCCCGGCGAGGCCCTGGGCACCGAGGCTCACGACGGCCGCGACGGTCACGATGACGTAGACGACGAGGGCGAGCCCGAGCGCGCGCGGGATCGCGGCCGGGATGGTGCGCTCGGGGTCCGCGACCTCCTCGCCGAGGGTCGCAAGCCGGGCGTAGCCCGCGAAGGCGAAGAACAGCACGGCGGCGGCACCCAGCGTCGCCCTGGGAGAGGTCCAGAGCGGCCCGACGTCGGCGAGCAGGCCCTCGCTCCCATCACCACGAGCGAGCACCGTGCTGCCGGCGGCGAGCACGACCGTCGTGAGCGCGATGCCGATGACGACGAGGCCGGCGCGCAGTGCCCCCACGGTCCGCTTCGCGCCGCGCGCGTCGAGGGCGGTGGCAGCGAGGACCGCAGCGACGGCGACGGGCACCGTCGCCCGAGGGGCCAGGTGGTGGCCGACGGTCAGGGCCATCGCGGCGGCGCTGGCGGTCTTGCCGACCACGAACAGCCAGCCCGCGAGGTGCCCGAGGCGAGGGGAGAGGCGTTCACGCCCGTAGACGTACGTGCCGCCGGCCTCGGGGTGACGCGCGGCGAGCTGGGCCGAGGAGGTGGAGTTGCCCCACGAGACGGCGGCCGCCAGGCCGAGTCCCACGACGACGCCGAGCGCTCCGGCGCTCGCTGCGACCCCGAGGGCCGAGAAGATGCCGGCGCCGACCATGGCGCCGAGCCCGACGGTGACCGCGTCGCGTCGGTCGAGCGTTCGCGCCAGCCGCTCGGACATCGTCGTCCCTCCCGTCGGAGGTCGTGCGGACACCCCCTCGGCGGGCGAGTCACGGGTCGATGCTACGGTCATTGACCGTCCGGGAGGTCCACGT
>JBEAQO010000170.1:0-10219 GCA_041163825.1 Actinomycetota bacterium
ATCGAGCGCAAGGGCTACGTCATCGAGCGCCTCGAGCTGCGCACGCTCGACCGCGCCACGGCCGAGGCCCACTACGGCGAGCACCGCGAGCGCCCGTTCTTCGGCGAGCTCGTCGACTTCATCACCTCGGGCCCGCTCGTCGCCATGCGCGTCGCGGGTGAGGGTGCGATCGCCGGCATGCGTGCGCTCATGGGGGCGACCGATCCCCTGCAGGCCGCGCCGGGGACCATCCGCGGCGACCTGGCGACGGTCATCGGCGAGAACCTGGTGCACGGCTCCGACGGTGCCGAGAGCGCGGCGCGCGAGCTCGCGCTGTTCTTCCCGGGGGCCTGACCGCCGCGACCACGGCGGGCGCGCCATGGTCGGTCGCGCTCGGGCCGTCGTTCGTGGTCCGTCGTCCACAGCCGCGCGATGGCTCGCAGGCGATGACGGTCGGCAGCCGGGCAGCATCTCGGTGTCGTCGCGCCGGTCGTGTCCGGACGAGCCGGTCCGAGCGGTGCGTCGACGTCGGGAGGCGCCGTGCCATCGTCCATCCTCGCGGTCGGAGCGCCAGCGGAGGATCGCTGTGCCGCCTGCGACCGGACGGCCTTCCGTCCCGCGCCGCTCGCCTCGCGGCCATCGGTCGAGGATCCCGAGGCCGCGCTCGACGTCCTGCGCCCGAGCTTCGCTGGCGCGGACCGGGAACGCTGTGTCGTGCTGCTCCTCGACACGAAGCACCGACTGCTCGAGGCGATCACCGTGAGCATCGGTTCCATCGACCACACGTTCATGTCGCCGCGCGAGGTCTTCCGCGACGCCCTGCTCGGCAACGCCGCGGCGGTCGTGCTCTCGCACAACCATCCCTCGGGCGACCCGGAGCCCTCGCGTGACGACGAGCGCGTCACCGCGCGCCTCGTACGGGCGGGGCGTCTCGTCGGGGTCGAGGTGCTCGACCACCTCATCGTCGCCGGAGGGGACTGGGTGAGCCTCGCCCGTCGGGGCCTCGTGTGATCGGCGCGGGCGGCCGTCCCCCGGTCGGCTCGCCGGCGCGTCGGGCCGATCGCTGCGGGGGGCCGTGTCCGGGGCGGTGGCCGCGCCCGCGTGCGGGGCCGCACGCCGGGCATGGTCCGTCCGGTGCCCCGGCCACGGGACCGACCGCCCTGGCCGGCCGGTCGGACGACGCGGAGGGGTGATCGTCGGTAGCCTGCAGGGACCCGCTCGGCGGTCCGTCCGAGGCGCCAGCGGGCCCGGAGGGCCGCGTGCAGCGCTTGAACTCGTCGATGCAGTTCCTCGGTCGCGACATGGCGGTCGACCTCGGGACCGCGAACACGCTCGTCTACGTGCGCGGACGCGGCATCGTGCTCAACGAGCCCTCCGTCGTCGCCAAGAACGTGACCACGGGGGCGCTGGTCGCCGTGGGCACCGAGGCCAAGCGGATGGTCGGGCGCACCCCGGGGCACATCCAGGCGACGCGGCCGCTGCGCGACGGGGTCATCGCCGACTTCGACGACACCTCGCGGATGCTGCGCTACTTCATCCAGCAGGTCCACAAGCGGCCGTTCCTCGCGAAGCCGCGCGTCGTCGTCTGCGTCCCCTCCGGGATCACGGGGGTCGAGCAACGCGCGGTCGAGGACGCGACCATCCAGGCCGGTGCGCGCTCCGCCTTCATCATCGAGGAGCCGATGGCGGCCGCGATCGGCGCAGGACTGCCGATCTCGGAGCCTGCCGGCAACATGATCGTCGACATCGGTGGTGGGACGACCGAGGTCGCGGTCATCTCGCTCGGCGGCATCGTCGCCTCCCAGTCGATCCGGGTGGCCGGCGACGAGCTCGACCAGGCGATCATCTCCTACGTCAAGAAGGAGTACTCGCTCCTCCTGGGTGAGCGCACGGCCGAGGCCATCAAGCTCCAGGTCGGGAGCGCCTTCCCGCGGAGCGACGAACCGGATGCGGAGATCCGCGGGCGCGACCTCGTCTCCGGCCTGCCCAAGACGGTCCTCGTCACCGCGGCGGAGATCCGTCGCGCGCTCGAGGAACCCGTCAACGCCATCATCGATGCGGTCAAGAACACGCTGGACAAGACCCCGCCGGAGCTCGCGGCGGACATCATGGACAAGGGGGTCGTGCTCACGGGGGGCGGCGGGCTGCTCCGTGGCCTCGACGAGCGCTTCCGGCACGAGACCGGCATGCCCGTGCACCTGGCCGAGAGCCCGCTGCACTCCGTCGTGCTGGGCTCGGGGCGGTGCCTCGAGGAGTTCGACACGCTCAAGAAGGTGCTGATCTCCTCGTCGCGCCGCTGATCCTCGCGGCGCGCCCCGCGCGGACGGACAGCAGGTGTACCAACGCAACCGCGCTCGGGTGCTCTTCATCGCCCTCGTCGCGAGCGCGATCGTCCTGGTCACGCTCGATGTCCGTGATGTCGGTCGCGACGATGCCGAGGGGGTCGTCGCCAGCGCGCGATCGCTCGCGACCCGTGCCCTCCGGCCGTTCCAGTCCGGCGTGAGCGCGATCGTCGATGGCCTGGGTCGGACCGTGGACGGGGTCGGCGACCTGCGGGACGTGCGCCGTCGCAACGCCGAGCTCGAGGCCGAGGTCGCGGAGCTCAGCGAGCGTCGTCGTTCCGTCGCCGACCTGGAGCGCGAGAACACGGAGCTGCGGTCCCTGCTCGGACTGCGCGACCGGCTCGAGCTCGACACCGTCGCCGCGCGCACCGTCGGGCTCTCTCCATCGACCTTCGAGTGGTTGATCACCATCGACGTCGGTTCCGAGCACGGGGTCGAGCGAGGCATGCCCGTCATCGATGGTGTCGGCCTCGTCGGTCGGGTCTACCAGGTGACCCCGCGCGCCTCTCGGGTGCTGCTGCTGATCGATCCGACCTTCTCGGTGGTCGCGCGGGGCGCGAACGACGGTGTCATCGGACTCCTCGGCGGGCGTGGTGGGGACCCGCTGCTCTTCCGGCCGCTCGACCCACGCGGGGTCCTCGCGGTGGGCAGCGAGCTCGTCACCGCCAGCTACGACGGAGGACGGTTCCCGAGCGGGATCCCGATCGGCGTGGTGTCGGAGATCGGGCCGGAGGACTCGCGACTCTCCCGCGACCTGCGCGTTCGTCCCTACGTCGACTTCTCCCGGCTCAACCACGTGCTGGTCGTGCTCACCCGTCCGGTCGATCCCGTCCCCGACCTCGAGGGCACGAGCGAGCTGCCCTTCGTGCGACCACCCGGCGCGCCGGGGCTCTTCCCACCGGTCGATCCGGACGAGGACGGCCCGGAGACGGGTGACGGTGCTACGCCATGATGCGACGCACGCTGCTGATCGCGCTCGTCCTGCTCGCGGCGCTGCTGCTGCAGACCTCGCTCCTCCCGGCGGTGGCCATCGCCGGCTTCCGTCCGGACCTCCTGCTGATGGTGACGGCCATCGTCGCACTCCGGGACGGTGCGCTCCCGGGTCTGCGCGTCGGCGCGGTCGCGGGACTGCTCACCGACCTGCTGCTGAGCGAGTCGCACCTCGGGCTCTCGGTCGTGACCCACGTCGGCATCGCCCATGTCCTGGTGCTGGTCCGGCCCTACCTCACGACCTCGTCGCCCTTCCTCGGTCCGGCCGTGGGGTTCACGACGGCCTTCGTCGGGACCCTCGTCCACGGCATCCTCTCCATCCTGCTCGCCGACTCGCTGGCTGGGGCAGCCACCCTCATCGTCTCCGCCGTCGCGCTCGGCATCTGGGCGACGCTGCTGTGGCCGCTCGTCGACAGCGCGCTCGGGCGGCTGCTGGAAGCGGTCCCGGCCGATGTCCCCGCCGAGGCAGGGTGATGCGCGCGTGAGCCTCGATCGCCGCGACGACTCCTCGAGCCTGCTGCGCCTCGTCTTCCTCTCGGCGTTCTCCGCGGCGCTGCTCCTCGCGCTGCTGGCTCGGCTGTGGTACTTGCAGGTGCTGATCGGCGACCGCTTCGTGGAACTCGCCGACTCGAACCGCCTGCGGACGGTGGTGACGCAGGCCGCTCGGGGTCACGTCCTGGCACGGGGCGGCGAGGAGCTCATCCGCAACCGGGCGGCCCTCGCGCTCACCGCCGACCGGGCCCTCCTCCTCGACGCCGCCGGGGCGCCGCGTGATGACGAGGCCGAGGTGGTCGTCGCCCGCGTCGCCGAGCTCCTCCTGATCGACGAGTCGGAGGTCCTCCGCCGGATCGCCGACCCCCGTACGAGCCCGTTCCGTCCGGTGACCATCGCCGTGGACATCGCGCCGGAGATCGTCTTCGCCGTGCGCGAGAACCAGGAGCTCTTCCGCGGCGTCAGCGCGGAGACCGTGCCGGTCCGCGAGTACCCACAGGGGACCGTCGCCGCCCACCTCGTCGGCTACCTCGGCCAGATCAGCGAGGACGAGCTCGGGACCGCTGCCTACGAGGGCTACCGCGGCGGCGACCTGGTCGGACGGGGCGGGGTCGAGCAGGCGTACGAATCGGACCTGCGGGGGACGACCGGTCAGCGCATCCTCGTCGTCAACCGCCGCGGCGACGTGCTCGAGGTCCAGAGCGAGCGCGACCCCGTCGAGGGACATGACCTCGTGCTGACCCTCGACCTCGACCTGCAGATCGCGACCGAGGCGCTGCTCGAGCAGGGGATCCTCTCGAGCCGTTCAATCCTTCGCGACGACGGTCGGACGCTGCCCTCGACGGCCGGCTCGGCCATCGTGCTCGACGCCCGCTCCGGCGGCGTGCTCGCGATGGCCTCCTACCCCTCGTTCGACCCTCGCCGCTTCGTCGGCGGGGTCAGCTCCGAGTACTGGGAGTTCGTCAACGACCCCGAGCAGGACCGGCCGCTCGTCAACCGACCGATCGCCGGGCAGTACCCACCGGGTTCGGTCTTCAAGACCGCCTCGGGTGCGGCGCTGATCGAGGCGGGCATCGCGACGCCGGCGACGCGCGTCCCCTGCCCCGGATCGTTCGTCGCCGCGGACGTCACCTTCCGCAACTGGAACCCGGCGGACGAGGGCGCGATGGACTTCGCGACCGCGCTGATGCGCTCCTGCGACACCTACTTCTACCGTCTCGCCTTCGAGCAGTGGCAGCGCGAGCAGCGCACGGAACGGATCGATGAGGTCCTCACGACGGTCGCGACCCGCTTCGGGTTCGGACGCCGCCTCGGGATCGACCTGCCGGGCGAGCAGGCCGGCGTCGTCCCCGGCCCCACCTGGCGCCGTGAGTTCTGGCTGCGCTACCGCGACGGCTACTGCCGTCAGGCCACCGAGGCCGAGCCGGGATCGCTGGAGCGCGAGCTCCTCGACGACCTCTGTCGCTTCGGTGGCCTGTGGCGTGGAGGGGACGCGGTGAACACCTCCATCGGGCAGGGTGACGTGCTCGCGACGCCGCTGCAGGTCGCCGCGTCGTACCAGGCGATCGCGAACGGCGGGGTGATGATGCGTCCGCACGTCGGCGACCGGATCGTGTCGGCCGATGGCGAGCTCGTCCGGATCATCGGACCGGAGCCCATCGGGGACCTGGGGCTCTCGAGCGAGACACTCGGCTCGATGCGACGTGGGCTCGAGCGTGTGGTGATGGACCCTCGAGGGACCGCGGCGGGTGCCTTCGCGGGCTTCCCCCTCGACCGCATCCCCGTCGCGGGCAAGACCGGGACCGCCGAGCGCAAGCCGCGCGTCCCGTACGCGTGGTTCGCCGCCTACGCGCCGGCCGATGCGCCCGAGGTCGTCGTGGTGGTCGCGGTCGAGGAGGGCGGGGGTGGGTCGCAGACCGCGGCGCCCATCGCCCGCAACATCCTCGAGCACTGGTTCGGCGTGCGCCGCGCGCCGGAGGCCGAGTTCCGAGCGGGACCGGCGATCCTCGACTAGCTGGGCGGGCCCACAGGGCCGAGGAGGTCGATGATGGCGCTGGGTGGCGGTGCGCTCGGGGCGCTGCGCGAGCGCATCACGAGCGGCTCCGGGCCGTTCCCCCGGGTCGACCTCGTCGTGCTCGCGAGCGTGGTGGGGCTGCTGGGGTTCGGTCTCGTCGCGATCTACAGCTCCAAGCTCGTGGCACTGACCGCGCAGGGCATCGCACCCACGTACTTCGTCACGCGTCAGCTGGTCGCCGCCGGCGTCGGCGTCGTCGTCATGCTCGTCGCCTTCGCGATCGACTACCGCACGCTCCGCGCGTTCTCGCCGCTCTTCTACCTCGGCGCGCTGGTCCTGCTGGTGGTCGTGCTGACGCCGCTGGGGCTGGAGATCCGCGGCTCGAGTCGGTGGATCCCACTGCTCGGGTACCGGCTCCAGCCCTCGGAGCTGATGAAGGTCGCGCTGCTCCTGCTGCTGGCCCTGGTGCTCCATGAGGCGGAGGACGAGCCGTCCGGGCCGCGCACGGCGGCGGCCCTCGGCCTCGTGCTCGTCCCGGTCGCGCTGGTCTTCGTCCAACCCGACCTCGGTACGGCGATCGTCTACGTCTGGCTCGCCGGGACCATGTTCCTGGTCGGTGGGGTGCGCGTGCGCTACCTCGTCGGGCTCGCGACCGCGGGGCTCGTCGCCTCGGTGGTGGCGCTGCAGACCCAGCTCATCCGCGACTACCAGGTCCGACGGCTGACCTCGTTCCTCGACGTGGCGGACCCCGGAGCGGAGGCGGCCGGGGCCCTCTTCCAGACGCGCCAGTCGCTCATCGCCATCGGATCGGGACGACTGTCGGGGCGTGGGCTGTTCGCCGGCACCCAGACGGCGCTCTCCTACGTGCCCGACAACCACACCGACTTCGTCTTCACCGTCATCGGGGAGGAGCTGGGCTTCGTCGGCGCCGCGACGGTGCTCGCGCTCTTCGCCCTGCTCGGGTGGCGGGCCCTCCGCATCGCCGCCGAGGCGAAGGACCGTGACGGGCGCCTGATCGCCGCGGGCATCGCGGCGATGCTCGTGCTCCAGGTGTTCGTGAACGTCGGGATGACCATCGGCATCATGCCCGTGACGGGCCTACCGCTGCCCTTCGTCAGCTACGGGGGGACCTCGCTCGTGGTCTGGCTCGGGCTCGTCGGGCTGCTGCTCAACGTCCACCTGCGCCGCTTCTGAGGTCGCGAGGGGGTCCGGGCGGTGGTGGGCGCTACGCTGGGGTGGTCGGGCCTCGGGCGTGTGACCCCTCGGCCCGGTTCGAGGGAGCCCCGTTCCGAGCGGGGAACCCGACCGGTGGGCGATGCGCCGGCGATGTCGAAGGAGGCGGCGATGGACGCGGTGCCGATCGCACGCGCCACGCGCCCGACATCCCGGCCCGGACGGCCCGCCGAACGACACGACCTCGCGGTGCCCCGCACCGACGACCCGATGTCCGGACCGACCGCACCGATGGCGGCGCCGATGCGCGCCGGTGCGGTCCCGAACCTCGCACGGACCGGGACGTCCACTCGGGGCCCGCTCGACCGGAGCGGACCACGCCATGGACCATCAGGGGACCGACACGATCCCGACGGGCGACGAGCGCCCGAGCGACCCCGAAGCGGCCGGCGCGCCTGAGGAGCCGGGCGCCGGATCGCGCCGCCGCCGCACGCGGGGCGGCCGCGGACGGACCCGCGCATCGCGCGCGCCACGTCCCGAGGGCGAGGATGCGCCCTCGACGTCGGACGAGGACGTGCGTTCGGCCGAGCGCGACGAGCAGCGAGGTCGCGAGGACGATCCCCGACCGCGCGACGACGCGGGAACGCACGAGGACGCGGAACGTCGCGACGACGTGGACCCGGATCCGGACGACGACGCAGCCCCGCGTCGCCGGCGTGGGCGTCGGGGCGGGCGCGGTCGCCGTGGGCGTGGGCGTGGCAGCGTCACCGAGGGAGCATCCAGCGACGGCCCCATCGATGGTGGCGCCGTGGAGCTCGAGGACGATGGGGACGACGACGGGACGGGCGGCGACGACCGTGACGACGACGATCGGCGACTCGAGGACGAGATCGGCCGCAGCGGGACGCGTCGTGCGGGCCGGCGTGGTGGACGTCGTGAGGGGGACGGCCGTGACGGCGGAGGGCGGACCGATCGTCGACGCGAACGGTCCGGCGGGGTCTCGGAGGAGGTCCGGCGCGCCCTGCTCGATGGGCCGCCACGCACGATGCTCGTGACGGCCGGTACCGATCGGACCCAGATCGCGGTCCTCGAGGACCGCACGCTCGTCGAGCACTACGTCACACGTGCTGAGGACGTCACCTTCGTCGGCAACATCTACATGGGGCGCGTCCAGAACGTCCTGCCCGGGATGGAGGCCGCGTTCATCGACATCGGCAAGGGCCGCAACGGCGTCCTCTACGCCGGCGAGGTGCTCTACGACGAGCTCGACCTCGAGGAGGGCGAGGGCAGCCGGATCGAGGACGTGCTCAAGCCGGGCCAGAAGGTCCTCGTGCAGGTCACCAAGGACCCGATGGGCTCGAAGGGCCCGCGGCTCACGATGCGGCTCTCGCTCGCGGGCCGCTACCTCGTGCTCGCGCCCAACTCCGACCTCTTCGGCATCTCCCGGAAGCTCACGGACCGCGAGCGGGACCGCCTGCGACGCATCGTCAAGGGTGTCAAGCCCGCGGAGCACGGGATCATCGTGCGCACCGCTGCCGAGGGCATCAGCGAGGACCAGATCGTCGCCGATGTCGAGCGCCTCCTTGCGAAGTGGGCCAAGGTCGAGGCGGCCGCAGCCGGGGCGAAGGCGCTCGCCACCGTCTACGAGGAACCACCGCTCGTCGTCAAGGTCATCCGGGACAACTTCGGACCCGGGTTCGAGCGCTGCCTCGTCGATGACGAGACCCTCCACGCGCAGGTCCGTGACTACCTCTCCGAGGTCGCCCCCGAGCTGCTCGAACTCGTCGAGCTGCGGTTGCCACCACCGGCGGACGAGCGAGGGCGACCCGGTCCCTCGCTCTTCGGCCTCCACGACGTCGATGAGCAGCTCCGCAAGGCGATGAGCCGCAAGGTCTGGCTGCCCTCTGGCGGCTACCTGATCATCGAATCGACCGAGGCGATGAAGGTCATCGACGTCAACACGGGCAAGTTCACCGGCGGCGCCGACACCAACCTCGAGGAGGTCGTCCTCAAGACGAACCTCGAGGCGGCCGAGGAGATCGTCCGCCAGCTCAGGCTCCGGGACATGGGCGGCATGATCATCATCGACTTCATCGACATGCTGCTCAAGTCCAATCAGGACCAGGTCGTGCGGAGGCTCAAGCGCGAGCTGCTGCGTGACCGGACCAAGACCCGGGTCTCCGAGGTCTCACGGCTCGGGCTCGTGCAGATGACGCGCAAGAACGTCAGTCAGGGGCTCGTCGAATCCTTCAGCCACACCTGCGAGAGCTGCGACGGGCGCGGCTTCATCAGCGAGCTCGGGTGAGTCCGCGATGAGCGTCGATGCGCGGGTGGGGTCCGGAGTGGACGAGCATGGGGCGATGCCCATGCCGGAGGTCCGCCGCAGGGACCCTGCCACCCCCCGCGAGGCGGTCGACCGTGCGATCGCGGAGCTGCGAGCCGCCGCCCCCGGCTGGGTCGCGATGGGCCTGACGGAGCGCATCGACCTCCTCGAGCGAACGGCCGTGACGACGCTCGCTGCCGGTGCCGGCTGGGCGACGAGCGCGGCCGCGGCCAAGGGGATCCGCCGGGACTCGCCACTCATGGGCGAGGACTGGGGCTCCGGCGTGGCAGCGACCATCCGCAACCTCAAGCTCCTGGCTGCGACGTTGACCGACGTCCGTGACACGGGCCGACCCCGGCCCCGCGCGATCCGGACGCTCACCGACGGCCAGGTGGCGGTCGACGTCTTCCCGACGGCGGCGAGCGACAACCTGCTCTTCCCCGGCTTCGCCGCCGAGGTCCGGCTGGCCCGAGGCGTCGACGCCGCCACCGCCGAGGCGCGCATGGCGCGCGTGCACCGTGGGGAGCGCCCCCGCCCGGAGGTCGCGCTCGTGCTCGGGGCGGGCAACGTCTCGAGCATCGGCCCGATGGACGCGCTCCACCAGCTGGTCAACGAGGGGCGCACGGTGCTGCTCAAGCTCCATCCGGTCAACGAGCACCTCGGCGAGCACCTCGAGCGGGCGCTCGGGCCGCTCATCGAGGCCGGGGTGCTGCGCATCGTCCGGGGTGGTGCGGACGACGGTCGCTACCTCGTCGAGCATCCGGGCATCGATGCCCTGCACATGACCGGCTCCGATCGCACGTACGAGGCGATCGTGTGGGGGACCGGCGAGGAGGCCGTCGATCGCCGCCGTCGTGACGATCCGCGCATCACGAAGCCCTTCACGGCCGAGCTCGGCAACGTCAC
>JBEAQO010000171.1:0-5707 GCA_041163825.1 Actinomycetota bacterium
TCGGTTCGCGCTCCCGGCCGTGCGGTTCGCGGCGCCGTGGTGCTGCGTGGAGCGGGAGCGCCGCGCGCCGTTCGCGCGACGGGGTGAGGCGGATGCTGCGGGTGCTGCGGACATGTGAGGACTCCGGTGGGCGCGCGGGGTCCCGCCCTTCGGCGGGACGGGGTCGGCGCTCGTGGTGATGGACGGTCGGACCCTGCGGTGCGCACGGTCGGACCGGACGACGGCGAGGACGCCGGACGATCGGTCCGCGATGCGGCGAACACGCACGCTGACCGACCGGGGAGGGAAGGCTTCGAGAGGAGGCCCGGAGGTGCGCGGCTCGGTGGCGGCGGCTCGGGGCCCGCGTGTTCCGTGGCCGGTCGGGACCGGCGCACCCAAGCAGCGTAGCGCATCGCCGGTGTCCCTCGACCGGCCGGTGGACGGGCCACGGGGCCGGCCGCCCGACCGGCGGGCGGAGGGACGGGATCAGTCCTCCGGAGGCCGCCGCAGGCGCTTCACGTCGCCGCGGGCGCGCTTCTCGTCGAGGCGCCGGAGGACCGAGCGCCGGCTCGGCCGGGTCGCGTGGCGCGCGCGCTCGGGCTCGAGGGCCTCGCCGACGATGGTGACGAGCCTCGCGAGGACCGCCGCACGGTTCTGGTGCTGCGATCGCTGCTCCGAGCCCTGTAGCACGAGCACGCCATCGTTGGTGAGGCGAGGGGCGAGTCGGTCCAGCAGTCGAGCGCGCTGGTGCTCGTCGAGCGACGTCGAGGTCGCGACGTCCCAGCGCAGCTCCACCTTCGACGAGGTCGTGTTCACGCTCTGCCCGCCGGGGCCGCTGGAACGGCTCGCTCGCACGACGAGCTCGTGCTCGGGGATGACGACGCCGGGGGCGACCCGCAGTCCCTCCGCCATCCCGGTCTCCTCCATCGCTGTCCGGGTGGCTGTCCGGATCGTCCCGCCCGAGCCCGCCCGGCCCGATCGCTCCCACGCTAGGTCGCGACCGAGCCCTAGGCTGCCCGGCGCACCGGGGGAGCGGGCGACGGGCGGGCGACGGGCGGTCGACGGGCGGTCGACGGGCGGTCGACGGGAGGGAGTGCGATGTCGGTCATCGGGCGGGTCCGTGCGGTCGCGGAGGTGCTCGCGCGGCATCGGGACGAACCGGCGGTCCGCGCTCGGGCGGCCCAGGTCGCCGGCGGGGCGTTGATCGCCGATGGGCTCATCGGTCTCGAGAACCCGCTGGGCGAGCAGAGCCGGTCCGGCATCCTCGGTGGCATCGTCCTCACGGTGATCGGCATCGTCCTGCTCGGACCGGCGGCGATCTTCGGTGCATCGCTCGGCGCCTATCCCGATGGGGAGACCGTCGTCGGCTCGGTCTCCTCGGTGGGGCTGCCCGAGGGGGACGGCGGGGCGTGCTCGATGACCTTCGTCTACGACTTCGACGGCTCCACCTACGAGCGCACGCCCGGCTGGACGGGCTCGGGCTTGTGCGACCTCGTCGTCGGTGACCCCGTCGAGGTCTCGGTCCTGGCCTCCGACCCGGGGCGCGGCCGCTACGTCTCCGGCGGGACCGGCGTCGCAGCGACCTGGATCCCGCGCGGCCCGTGGCTGCTGATCGCCCTCGGGGGGTGGACGACGCTCGTGCGGCTCGTCGAGCTCATCGTCGGCATCCGGCTCCTGCTCTGGGGTCGCCGTACCTCGCGCGAGCTGCGCGGCACCCCGGTCGATGACGCGATCGTCGCGGAGCTCAAGCGTGCCTGGGCGGGGGAGACGGGTGCCGCTCCGGGTCCGGCGGGCACCGCGACCGGCGCCGCCTGACGCGGCCTCGCGCTCAGCGCAGGGTGGCGACGATCGAGGTCAGCACCGGCGCGAGGACGAGCGCCGGGAGGAGGTCGGCCACGGGCACGGCACGGACCTTGAGCAGGCGCAGCCCCACCCCGAGCAGCAGGATGCCACCGGTCGCGGTCAGGCTCGCGATCGCCGCGGGCGCGGCGAGGTCGCCGACCCACACGGCCGCGAGCGTGAGCCCGCCCTGCCACGCGCCCACGCTCAGCGCGGCCGCCGCGACCCCCCAGCCGAGCGTCGAGGCGAAGGCCAGCGAGGCGAAGCCGTCGAGCGCGGACTTGAGCGCGAGCTGCTCGATGCCGCGCCCGAGCCCGTCGGAGAGCGCGCCGAGGATCGCGAGCGGCCCGACGGTGAAGACCAGCGAGGCCGTGACGAAGCCCTCGATGAACCGGGCCCGGGCCTCGGAGGCGCCGTTCGCGCCGAAGCGCCGGTGCAGGAGCGCGCCGAGGGCCTCCACGCGCTCCTCGATGCGGGCGAGCGAGCCGACGATGCCGCCCACGAGCAGCGCCGCGAGCACGATGAGCAGGGTCGCCTGGTCGCCGACCGCGGCGACGTAGTCCGGGTCGGCGAGGGCGAGCAGGTTCGACGCGCCGATCACCAGCGTGAGGAGCCCCAGCACGTCGGTGACCGTGCGCGTCGTCCGCTCGGGCAGGCGGTCGCCGAGACGGACTCCGAGCGCCGAGCCGACGAGGATCGCGACGACGTTGCTGAGCGTGCCGAGCCCTCGCACCGCGACCCCTCACCGCCCGGCGACATCCGGACGCCGTCCGACCGGACTCGGGCCCCGGAACGCGGGCCCCGGGACCGGGGACCTGGGACCCGGACGGCCCGCCGGCTGGACGCTAGTCCACGGCCCGGCGCGGGACGGGCAGTTCCAGGCCGGCGAGCCGGCTCCCCACGCGGGCCGCGACCGTGGCGAACATGGCCACGGTGAGCCCGAGCGTCGAGGAGATCGGCACCAGCACGAACGCGACGAGGGAGCCGAGCGCGGCCGCGGCCGCGTAGAAGTCGCCGCTGCGGTAGAGGACGCCGGGCACCTCGCCGGCGAGCACGTCCCGGATGATGCCGCCGCCGACCCCGCTGAGCACGCCGGCGAACACGGTCCCCCAGAGCCCGAAGCCGGCCTCGAGCCCGCGCTGCGCGCCGAGCGCCGCGAACACCGCGAGGCTCGCGGTGTCGAACGCGTAGAGCGCGCTCCCGGTCGGCACCCGCCGATGCAGCGCCGCGACGACGAGCGCGGTCGCGAACACCACCCAGAGCAGCCGTTCATCGGTGAGGGCGGCCGGTGGGACGTTGCCGGTGACGAGGTCGCGGACGGAGCCGCCGCCGACCGCCGTCACGAACGCGAGGATGACGAGTCCGACCAGGTCGAAGCCGCGTCGCACCGCTGTGAGCGCCCCGGTCGCGGCGAACGTCACGGCACCGACGGTGACGAGCACGGCCTCCATCGTGACTCCGGTGCTCCGGGCCGCCGGCCCCGGTCCAGGACGGGCGCATCATGCCGCCAACCGTCCATGGACGGCGGTCGCGGGTCGATGGTGGTGGCTGGCGGGCCGCAGACGGTAGGGCATGGTGAGGACTGAGCACGCGACCGTCGGCGTCGACGCGCGGATGCCCCCCCGGGTCCGTGGGTGCCCGATCCCGCGGACCGGATCCCGCGGGCCGACCCCGATCCATTGCGGTTCCATGCGCCGTGCGGGGAGAGTCCTCCGGTCGAGGGTCCACCCGGCTCTGCGCGCGACGGGGCCGTGGCACTCCCCGGGTACCGTTCGGTGGCCGGTGGAGGAGGATGGTGTGACCAGCGTGCGCCCTGACGCCGGGCTCGAGAGCAGGGTCGCCGACCGCAACGTCGTCTCGTTCGACCCGCTGCCGACCCCCCGACGGCTCCTCGAGGAGCTGCCGACCGACGAGCGGCGCAGCGACCTCGTGCAGCGGAGCCGGGAGGAGGTCGCGGGTGCGCTCGCAGGGACCGACGACCGGATGGTCGTCGTCGTCGGGCCGTGCTCGATCCACGACGTCGATGCGGCGCTCGAGTACGCGGGCCGCCTGAAGGAGCTCGCGGACTCGCTGAGCGACGACCTCATCGTCCTGATGCGGACGTACTTCGAGAAGCCACGGACCTCCATCGGATGGAAGGGGCTCATCTACGACCCGAGCCTCGATGGCGCCTCCGACGCCGCGCGGGGCCTTCGCATCGCGCGACGCCTGCTGCTCGAGGTGACGGGCATGGGGCTGCCCTGCGCGGTCGAGGTCCTCGACACCATCACCCCGCAGTACTACTCCGACCTGGTCTCCTGGGCGGCCATCGGTGCTCGGACGGTCGAGAGCCAGGTCCACCGGCAGCTCGCCTCCGGGCTCTCGATGCCCATCGGGTTCAAGAACGGGACCGATGGACGCATCGGTGCAGCGGTGAACGCGGTCGCCGCCTCGGTGACCCCGCACGCGTTCTTCGGGGTCGACGCGGACGGGACCGTCGCGCTCGTTCGCACCGCGGGCAACGCCGAGGCGCACGTCGTCCTGCGTGGCGGGGACGACGGTCCGAACCACGACAGGGCGACCGTCGCGGACGCCCTGCGTCGGACGCGGGAGGTGGTCGCCCATCAGCGCCCGGTCATGGTCGACGCCTCGCACGGCAACTCCGGGAAGGACCACACCCGTCAGTCGCTGGTCGTGGCGGACCTGCTCGACCAGTGGGGCGCGAAGGACCATGGCCTGCTGGGCCTGATGCTGGAGAGCAACCTCGCGGCGGGCCGGCAGGACTGGGCCCCGGGCATCGACCTCGCCCACGGTGTCTCCATCACGGACGCCTGCATCGACTTCGACGAGACCGTCGTGCTGCTCGAGGGCTGCGCGGCGGCCGTGCGCTCCGCACGGAGCGGGGGACGCAGGGGCTGATCCCGCCGAGCGGCGGCCCCGGCGTCCCGGTCCGTTGCCCGGGGACCCCGACCTCGATCCCGACCGCTATCCTCTCAATGGGAGTTGAGAGGACCTGGAGGCGGGGGCGTGGCGGGACCGGGGACGGCCGATCCCCGGAGGCGTCCGGTGCGGCGCTCCGGGACCTCGGGGCCGTCGTCGACCGTCGAGGAGCCGTCCGCCGCCGAGGCGCGCGCCGTTCGTTTCGCCGCCCTCGGCGACCCGCAGCGCCTCGCGATCGTCGATGCGCTCCTGCTCGGTGACCGGACCCCCACCGAGCTGCAGCGGGACTGCGGTCTCGCCTCGAGCCTCCTCGCCTTCCACCTCGACGTGCTGGAGTCCGCGGGCCTCGTCTCGCGCCACCGCTCGCAGGGCGACGGACGCCGCCGCTACGTGGTGCTCCGCTCGGACGCGTTCGACGGGCTGCTGCCGGCACCCGCCGTCCCCGACGGGCCGGTGGTGTTCGTGTGCACCCGCAACGCGGCGCGCTCGCAGCTCGCGGCGGCGCTGTGGCGCCGCCGGACCGGGCGCTCCGCGCGGTCCGCCGGCCGGCATCCTGCCGTTGCGGCCGATCCGCTCGCGATGGAGGTCGCCGCCGCGCACGGTCTCGATCCGTCGGGCTGGCGTCCGGTCGGCTACGAGGCCATCGACGACGTCCCGGCGCTGGTCGTCAGCGTCTGTGACCGGACCGGCGAGGCGGGCCTGCCGTGGAGCGCTCCGGTGCTGCACTGGTCGGTCCCGGACCCGGCCGGCGGGGACCGGCGTGCCTACGAGGCGACCGTCACGGAGCTCGAGCATCGGGTGCGACGGCTCGCGCTCGCCTCGGCTCCGTCCAGGGTCGACGGGATGGCGGACCCGGCATGAGCGCGGCGCGCCGTGGGGCCCCTGCGCCATCCGGCGGCGCGCTCCGACGTCCCCTGCGCGGCGAGGTCCCGCGCCTCGTGGCCGAGGGGCTCGGGACCGGGCTGCTCGT
>JBEAQO010000172.1:0-3005 GCA_041163825.1 Actinomycetota bacterium
CCACCGGTCGATGCCCCCGCGTCGAGGCAGGACGCGCCTCGGACATCGAGCCCGAAGCGCTCGAGGGCGTGATCGAGCTTCTCGCCCCCTCGGGAGACGAAGCGTTGCGCGGGCGCCAGGACGCGCAGCGCGACGGAGGGCGTGAGGAGGGTCGACGGCTTGGTGACCGGTGCCCCATCCGCGACGACGAGGTCGGCCGCGATCGCCTGCTGTGCCTCCTCGCGGCTGGCGACGAGGCCGCGCCGGACGAGCTCGAGGTCCGCCCGACGCCGGCGCCCCGCGGGGTCCGCGACCACGGCGCTCAGAGCCCGTCGAGCGCGGCGAGCTCGTCATCGACGTGCTGCCGCACCCGCTCGAGCAGCGTCGCACGCTCACGGGGCGCGAGGTCATCGATGGTCGCGAGCTCGCGGGCGAGCGCGGCACCGGCATCCCCCAGCGCGGGCCCGTCAGGAGCGTCGGGATGGGAGCGCTCCGTCGCGGCGACGGCCTCGTCCTGCTCCGGCGCCCCGTCCCGATCCACTCCCTCGCTCGACGACGGGGTGCTCATGCGTCAGTGGCCGAGGTGGTGGGCCGCTTGCGCGGACGGCTGCCCCCGGTCCCGGACGCTGTCGATCCGGACGCCTTCGAACCGGACGCCCTCGAACCGGACGCCTTCGAACCGGACGCTCCGCTGCTCGACCGCGCCGTCGTGGTGGTCGCCGAGCCCACGGGAGCGGCCTCGGCCACCGCACGCTTCAGGTCGGCGACCTGCGCGGCGAGGCGCTCCAGCTCGGCGCTCGTCGCGAGCCCCATCGCGCGGACGGCGCGCGACGTCTCGGCGCGCACCAGCTCACGGACAGCCGCCTCCATCCGTCCCAGCGACTCGGTGGGGACACCGAGCCGGGTCACGAGCGAGCGCAGGACCTCACCGACGTCGGACGGCATGCTCGACCTCCACGGATCCACGGGGACGTGCTCCGGTCCCGGTGCGGTCCAGCCAGGACCCTCGTACGCCCGCAGGGTAGCCCTCCGTCCCGGACGTCGACCGGGTCAGCGTCGGCGCCGATGACGGAGCAGGAGCTCGTCCTCGTGCTCCCAGACCTCGAGGAGCCGGAAGCGACTCGGGGGCACGACCGGCGATCGGACCGCGGCCGCGAGCGGGGTGGCGAGCAGGCGCGGGGCCTCCCCGCCGACGACGAGCGGTGCGAGCGTCAGGAAGGTCTCGTCGATCACGTCCGCAGCGGCCAGCGCCGCGGCCAGCGTCGGGCCACCCTCGCACAGCACGGCCCGACACCCGACGCGAACGAGGAGCGCGAGCAGGGCGTCGACGGGGACGACGCCGACCCCGTCCTGCCGCTCCCCGAGCCGCACCACGTCGCAGCGGCCGCTGGCCTCCAGCGCCGCCGCGCGTGCCTGACCGCCGTCATCGAGGTCGTTCGGCAGGACGATGAGCGGGCGTGGCGCCTCGGACGGGCGCTGCGCGAGGAAGGGTGCCTCGGGGTGCAGGTCAGCCCGCCCGCTCACGACGACGAGTCGTGGGTGGGCCCCGAGTCCACGCGCGAGCCGAGCGGCCCGTCGGTCGGCGTCGACCGTCCCGGGGCCGTAGCCCTCGGCGCGCACGGTCGCTGCGCCGACGAGGATGGTGTCCGTGGCGTCGCGGAGGCGACGGAACGCGAGCGCGTCGCCCGCAGCGCCCAGACCACCGCTGCGACCCTGGACGCTCGCCGATCCATCGAGACCGACCACCATGCCCAGCGCGATCCAGGGTCGATCGCTCGCATGACGCTCGACGTCCGCTCCGAGGACGAGATCGGCGTACGGGCCGCGCGGGTCCGCCACGGATCCGGGCTCGTCCTGCGGCACCAGTCGACGCACGTCCGCTCCGATCCGGCGCCGCCACCGGGTCCGCATGGGCGCCGAGCGGGACGCCGCGCCCACGTTCGCACCACGGACGTCCCGGCCCTGACGCTAGCGTCGCGGTATGGACGACCTCATCGAGATCGACACCCACACGGGGGGGCTGACCCGTGTGACCGCCGGCTACCTCGTCCCGGGACCGCGGCCGACGCTGATCGAGTGCGGGCCCGCCCGCTCCATCGAGCACACCATCGCCGGACTCGGGGCGATCGGTCTCGCTCCGGACGACCTCGCCCACCTGGTCGTCTCGCACGTGCACCTCGACCATGCGGGAGGAGCCGGCGACCTCGCTCGAGCGTTCCCCACCGCGACCGTCGTCGTCAGCGAACTCGGTGCGCGCCACCTCGTCGATCCGTCGCGGCTGAACGGCTCCGCGCAGCGGGTCTACGGCGACCTCTTCGACACGGTCTACGGGCCCTGCACCCCCATCGACGCCGACCGGGTGCTCGGGGTCGGGGACCGCCACGTCCTCGACCTCGGCGGTGGCCGTCGCCTCGAGCTCCTCTGGACCCCGGGGCATGCGAAGCACCACCTGGCGGTCCTGGACCATGACACGGGGGCGCTGTTCACCGGCGACTCCGTCGGCGTCAAGCTCCCTGGCATGCGCGTCATCCGCCCTGCGACCCCACCGGCCGACTTCCAGTACGAGACCAGCCTCGCCACCCTGGCGCGCTACCGCAGCCTCGATCCTGCCCGCCTCTACCTCGCGCACTACGGCCCCGTCGATCCCCCGCTCGAGGCCCTCGAGGAGGCGGAGGATCGCCTTCGCGCGTGGGTCGCGGCCGGGGAGGAGGCGTATCGGGCGTCGAGCGAGGTCGACCACGTCGCGAGCATGCTGGCCCAACGCTTCCGTGACGAGCTCGAGGACGCAGGCGGCGCCGACACCGAGCCCGATGAGGACGGGGCACCGAGCGCGAACCTCGACCATCGGTCCGAGGTGCGTCGACGCCTCGAGCTGCTCAACGGCGTCGCGTCGAACGCCGCCGGCATCGTGCGCTACCTCGCGCGCCGTGACGCGGGCACGCTCACCCCGATCGGCTGAGTCCCTCGCGCCGTGCCCGAGCATCGGGGAACTCCGGATCGACCCGGAGCAGCTCGTCCAGCAGAGC
>JBEAQO010000173.1:0-2997 GCA_041163825.1 Actinomycetota bacterium
ACCTCGTCCGACCGCTCTACGAGGCGCTGCGCGACCGGCCGGAGGTGCGGCTGGTCTGGGTGCGAGCGCACGTGGGGGAGCGCTGGAACGAGTACGCGGACCGGCTCGCCGGGACCTACCGCAACGCCTGACCCGGACGGGGGCGCTCGCGGTGTGCAGCGCCGGGGCCGGGAGCCGTTCCGTCCCCCGGCTCACCAGAGCGCGCGGACGAGCGCGGTCGAGGCCGCCGCCGCCAGGACCACGACGGCGAAGGGTGCCCGGAACCACAGGGCGATCCCCGCGACCCCGAGGCCGACGGCGCGGGCGTCGACCACGAGCCCGCTCGGGGCCCCGAAGGTCCCCGTCGCCACCAGCGCGGCGAGCAGCGCTGGCGGGACCAAGCGCACGAAGCGCTCGAGTCCGGCCGGCAGGGCGCGGCCTGACGCGAGGACGGGGCCGGCCGCCTTGATCGCGAACGTCCCGAGGCCGAGCACCAGCACTGCCACGATGGCGCTCATCGCGGGACCGCTGCACGCCGCGCCAGCCGGTCGGCCAGCAGGACCGGCAGGACCGCCATGACCGCGAGCATGAGCGGCACCCCGGGCGCGGCGACGGGCCAGGCGAGGAGCGCGATGCCGGCACCGAGGAGCGCCGTGGCGGCGAGACGCCGCTGTCGGAGCCAGGGTGCCAGCAGCGCGAGGAAGGTGGCCGGGAAGGTCGCGTCGAGGCCGTAGCGCTCGAGGTCCCCGAGCAGGTCACCGGCGTAGGCCCCGACGGCCGTCGCGCCGACCCAGCCGATCCACACGGCGATCCCCACCGTCCGCAGCCGCCTGCCCGTCGTGGCGGCGGGGCCGCTCAGCGCGACGGCCGCCGACTCGTCGATGAGCAGGTAGCCGTCGAGCAACCGCCGGCCGAGGGTCGCGGTTGGCAGGCGCGCGCCGACGGCCGCTCCGAGCGCGAGCATGCGGAGGTTGAGCAGCAGGCCACCGAGCACCCCGAAGAGCGGCGAAGCACCCGCAGCGATCGCGCCGACGAGCGCGAACTGGGAAGCCCCGGCGAACACGATGATGCTGGTCAGGACGGCGAGCGATGGGCTGAGACCGGCGGCGACGGCCAGCACCCCGAACGAGACCCCGAAGGTCGCGACGGCAAGGGCGATCGTCATCGCCCGCGTGGTCAGCCCCGCATCGTCGTCGGCGGGGACCGGGACCACGGGTGCCCCCGGATCGGGGCCGCGCGGCGTCCCGGCATCCGAGTGCGTCATGGCCAGCGCTCCGAGACCCCCATAAGATACATTCTGTCAAGTACGCACCGGTCGGCCTGGCGAGCCGCACCCGACGGTCCGCGGCGGGCCTCGGAGGTCCGGCTCGGCGCCCCGCTCACGGTGCGCTCCCCCCGCCGTCGACGCGCCCGCGACCGCCCCCGACCCGTCCGGGTGTCGGTGGCCGGACCAGCGCCGCATCGTCGACCGTGGAGCCGTCCGGCCGTCGGAGCTCGACGACGTCGCAGCGCGCGAAGAGATCGAGGCGCAGCTCACCGTCGTCCACGCGCACCGTCAACGTCTCGCGCGTGCCGTCGGCGGCGCTGCTCCGGCCCTGCAGGGACCACTGGGGTGCCCACTGTCCGGGTCGTGGCTCCGCCCGACCGAGCACCGGACCCTCCAGGCGCGCGGTCCCGAGCGCGGCGACGACGGCGGGCAGCTGGGCGACCTCGAAGGTGCGCACCGTGGGAGGGCCGTCGACGCCGCGCTCCACGAGCACCGCGAGGAGCGTCGAGACGGGGTGGGCGGCGACGATGAGACGGGGATCACCGTCCGCCGCGGGCCGCACGCGTCCCGGGACCGGCTCCACGGTGGCCGAGAGCACGCGATAGGTCGGCTCGAGCTCGATCCCGAGGAGCAGCGCGTCGCGCAGCACCCCCTCGAGCCGTTCGCGCCGGCCCTCGGTCCCGCCCACCACCATGCACGCCTCCATCCCTGCACCGCGCGACCACCACGACGCCGCTGCCCCGAGCGACGGGCGCCCGACGCGCCCCCGACCGGACCGCTGCCCGGACCGCAGCCTCAGCCGACCGGGACGGTGATCGCCGGTGCGTCGACGGCGGCAGCGACGCCGGCCCCCGATGCGGCGAGCGCCGGATCCGCGAGGGCCTCGAGGGGCGGGCAGGTGCAGGCGAGGTTGCGGTCCCCATGCGCGTTGTCGACGCGCGAGACCGGCGGCCAGTACTTGGCCGTCCGGAGCCCCGGGACCGGGTAGGCCGCGATCGACCTCGCGTACGGATGCGACCAGTCGTCGGCCCCGACGTCCTCGGCGGTGTGCGGGGCGTTGACGAGCGGGTTGTCGTCGCGTGGCCACGTGCCGTCCTCGACCCGAGCGATCTCGTCCGCGATGACGAGCATGGCCTCGCAGAATCGCTCGATCTCCGCGAGCGACTCCGACTCGGTCGGTTCGACCATCAGGGTCCCGGCGACGGGGAACGACATCGTCGGCGCATGGAACCCGAAGTCGATGAGGCGCTTGGCGACGTCCTCGTTGGTGATCCCCGAGCGCTGCTGGATCCCCCGCACGTCCAGCACGACCTCGTGGGCGACCCGTCCCCGCTCCCCCGTGTAGAGCACCGGGAACGCTCCCCCGAGCCGCACCGCGACGTGGTTCGCCGCGAGGATGGCCGCCGAGGTCGCCGCGGCGAGCCCGTCGGGACCGAGCATCGCGATGTAGGCCCAGGCGATCTGCAGGATGCCGGCCGAACCCCATGGCGCGCCGGACACCGGCCCCGTCCTGAGGTCCGGGTCGATGCCCGCCGCTGCGGGATGCCACGACGCCGGGACGAGCGGATGGCTCGGCAGGAAGGGCGCGAGGTGCGCGCGACAGGCGACGGGACCGACCCCGGGGCCACCACCACCGTGCGGGATGGCGAAGGTCTTGTGCAGGTTCAGGTGGCTGACGTCCGCACCGAAGCGCCCCGGGCGCGCGATGCCGACGAGCGCGTTGAGGTTCGCGCCATCGACGTAGACCTGCC
>JBEAQO010000174.1:0-3531 GCA_041163825.1 Actinomycetota bacterium
CATCGGTGGCGTCACGCCCTTCGGGCTGCCCGAGGGCATCCCCGTCCACGCCGACGCGCGCATCGCCGGGCTCGAGCGCGTCGTCGTCGGTGGCGGCAGCCGCGGGCTCAAGCTCGTCGTCTCGCCGGTCGCGCTCGAGCGTGCCGGCGTCACGTTCGTCGAGGGCCTCGCGCGCGAGGTCGGTACGGCCGACTGAGCACGTTCGGCGGCGAACGGCGTGACGAGCGACCCGCACGCCCCTCGTCAGGCCGTTGGGACGAGCGGGCGCCACGGGGCGCGGGAGCCCTCATAGGCGGTGATGTCCGCCTCGTGGACGAGGGTCAGCCCGATGTCGTCGAGGCCCTCGATGAGGCAGTGCTTGGTGTGCGGGTCGACGTCGAACGCGACCTCGAAGGGGTCGCCGCCACCGACGACCACCCGCTGCGCCGTGAGGTCGACCTCGAAGGGGGTCGCGGGGTCGACAGCGATGGCGGCGTGCATGCGCGCGAGCTCGTCCTCTCTGACCTCGACGCAGAGCACACCGATCTTCCCGCAGTTGTTGCGGAAGATGTCGGCGAAGCTCGAGGCGACGATGACCCGGAATCCCGCGTCCTCGAGCGCCCACGGGGCGTGCTCGCGCGACGAGCCGCACCCGAAGTTGCGCCCGGTCACCAGCACCTCGGCCCCGGCGTGCTCGGGCCGGTTCATCGCGAAGCCGGGCTTCGGGCTGCCGTCGTCCTCGTAGCGCCACTCGAAGAACGCGAACGGTCCGAAGCCCGTGCGCTCGATGCGCTTGAGGAACTGCTTGGGGATGATCTGGTCGGTGTCGATGTCGTTCGCATCGACGGGGCAGGCGTGCGAGCGGACGGTCGTGAAGGGCCTCATCGGACGAGCTCCCGGGCATCCACGATGCGACCGTTGATGGCGGCGGCCGCGGCCATGGCAGGGGACACGAGGTGCGTGCGGCCCTTGAAGCCCTGCCGGCCCTCGAAGTTGCGGTTCGAGGTCGACACGCAGCGCTCGCCGGGCGCCAGCTGGTCGGGGTTCATCCCGAGGCACATCGAGCAGCCCGGGTCACGCCACTCCATGCCGGCGGCGACGAGCACGTCGGCGATGCCCTCGGCCTCCGCCGCGGCCTTGACGAGCCCCGAGCCCGGCACGACGATGACGTGGAGCCCGTCCGCGACGCGGTGGCCCTCGACGATGCGGGCGACCTCGCGCAGGTCCTCGATGCGCCCGTTGGTGCAGGACCCGATGAACACCTTGTCGAGCGCGAGGTCGCCGAGCGCCTCCCCGCCCCGGATGCCCATGTAGTCGAAGGCGCGCTCCCACTGTCGGCGGGTGGACTCGTCGGGCGCGTCGCCGAGGGTCGGGATGCGCTCGCCGACCTTGATCGACTGCGCGGGCGTCGTGCCCCAGGTCACCGTCGGGGCGATGTCGGCGGCGTCGATCCGGACCGTGCGGTCGAAGGTGGCACCCTCATCGGTCGCGAGGCCGCGCCAGTGCGCGAGCGCCGCGTCCCAGGCGTCGCCCTTGGGCGCGAGGGGCTTGTCCTTCAAGTAGGCGAAGGTGGTCTCGTCGGGCGAGACGAGCCCCGCGCGCGCCCCGCCCTCGATCGACATGTTGCACACCGTCATCCGACCCTCCATCGAGAGCCCCCGCACGGCCTCGCCGCGGTACTCGATGACGTGCCCGGTCCCGCCGTCGACCCCGATGACGGAGAGCACGTGGAGGATGAGGTCCTTCGCGACCGTGCCGGCGGGCAGGGGGCCGTCGATCTCGATGGCCAGCGTGCGCGGCATGCGCTGCGGGAGCGTCTGGGTCGCGAGCACGTGCTCGACCTCGGAGGTGCCGATGCCGAACGCCAGCGCCCCGAAGGCGCCGTGGGTCGCGGTGTGCGAGTCCCCGCAGACGATGACCGCACCGGGCTGGGTGAGGCCGAGCTCGGGACCGATGATGTGGACGATGCCCTGGTTGCGCGAGCCCATCTCGAAGAGGCGGATGCCGAACTCGGCGGCGTTCGCCCGCATCGCGTCCATCTGCGCGACCGAGAGCTCGTCCTCGAGCGGCAGGAGCCCGCGGACCTGCTCCGGGACCGTCGGGACGTTGTGGTCCATCGTCGCGAGCGTGAGCCCCGGTCGACGCACGCGACGCCCGGCGGCGCGCAGGCCGTCGAAGGCCTGCGGCGAGGTCACCTCGTGGACGAGGTGCAGGTCGACGTAGAGCAGGTCGGGCACGCCGTCCTCACGACGGACGACGTGCTCCTCCCAGATCTTCTCGACGATCGTCCTCGGGGCCACCCTTCGACCTCCTCACGGCTCACGCGCCCCGGGGCGACCGACCGCCCTCGGGGCCCGTGAGGGTACGGACTCAGACGCGGAACTCGCCCGTCCGGTTCGCGAGCCGGCGCGACCGATTGAGGGCGTCCACGTAGGCGCGGACGGAGGCCTCGACGATGTCCGTGGACACCCCCCGACCGGTGAAGCGCTGTCCGTCGTCGGCGAGCACCGTGATGGTCGCCTCGCCCTGGGCATCGATCCCCTCCGAGACGGTCACGACCTGGAACCCGACGAGGCGCAGCTCCTCGCGCCCGACCGCCTGGCGCACGGCCCGGCACGAGGCGTCGACCATCCCGTCGCCCGACGCCTGGCCGCTGACGACCGAACCGACCGACAGCCCGAGCTCGGTAGCGACGTCCTCGCTCAGCAGCCGGACCTCGACCTCGGCGCGCGGCCCGTCGGCATCCCGCCGCGCGATGAGCGAGACGAGCTCGTAGTCGTCCTCCGCCCTCGCGCTCGTCCCGTCGATGACGAGCGCCGCGACGTCCTCCGAGCTCACGACGCCCTTACGGTCGGCGAGCTCCTTGAAGCGCGCGAACACAGCCTGGCGCTCATCGTCGTCGAGCTCGAAGCCGAGGTCGTCGAGGGCCTTGAAGAACGCGTGCCGACCCGAGTGCTTGCCGAGCACGATCTGCGAGCCGTCGGCCCCGACCTGCTCGCTCGCCATGATCTCGTAGGTGAGCCGGTCCGCGAGCACGCCGTGCTGGTGGATGCCCGACTCGTGGGCGAAGGCGTTCTGGCCGACGACGGCCTTGTTGCGCTGCACGCTGTAGCCCGTGAGGCTCGAGACCATCCGCGACGTGCGGGTGAGCTCGGGCGTGTGGATGCCGTGGTCGACGCCGAGCAGGTCCGCTCGGGTCCGGATGGCCATCACGACCTCCTCGAGCGAGCAGTTGCCGGCGCGCTCACCGATGCCGTTGACCGCGACCTCGACCTGGCGGGCGCCGTGGCGGACCGCCTCGAGCGAGTTCGCGACCGCGAGCCCGAGGTCGTTGTGGCAGTGGACGCTCAGGACCACCCCGCGCTCGGTGATGGCCGGGATGCGCCGGCGCAGCTCGAGGATCCAGCCCCCGAAGTCGTGGGGCAGCGCGTAACCGACGGTGTCGGGGATGTTGACGGTCGTCGCGCCGGCCTCGACGACCGCGGCGACGATGTCGACGAGGAACGGGAAGTCGGTGCGGGTCGCGTCCTGCGGGGAGAACTCGACGTCGTC
>JBEAQO010000175.1:0-3312 GCA_041163825.1 Actinomycetota bacterium
ACGTGCTGTTCCGCGACGTGCTGCGCCTGGACCCCGCCCGGCCCGACTGGCCGGGCCGCGACCGCTTCGTGCTCTCCGCCGGACACGGCTCGATGCTGCTCTACGCGGCGCTGCACCTCACGGGGCACGAGCGCCCGACGCTCGACGACCTGCGCGCCTTCCGCCAGCTCGACTCGGTCACCGCCGGGCATCCCGAGCACGACCTCCTCGCGGCGGTCGAGACCACGACCGGGCCGCTCGGCCAGGGCTTCGCGAACGGGGTCGGCATGGCGCTCGCCGCTGAGCGGCTCGCCCACGAGTTCGACCACGCGACGAGCGGGCTCGTGCCGCAGCGCGTCTACGGCATCGTGTCCGACGGCGACCTGATGGAGGGGGTCGCGTCCGAGGCGGCCTCGCTCGCTGGACACCTCCGGCTCGGACGGCTCACCTACCTGTGGGACGACAACCGCATCACGATCGACGGCTCGACCGACCTCGCCTTCTCGGAGGACGTCCTCGCGCGCTTCGCCGCCTACGGCTGGCACACCGCACGGGTCGAGGACGGCACCGACGTCGAGGCCATCCGCGGCGCGATCGGCGCGGCCGACGCCGACCCTCGGCCCTCGCTGGTCGCGGTGCGCACGACCATCGGATTCGGTTCGCCCGCGAAGGCCGGCACCTCCGCCGCCCACGGCGCCCCGCTGGGCGTCGACGAGGTCGCGGCGACCAAGGCCGCGCTCGGCTGGCCGTACGCGGAGCCCTTCACGGTGCCCGACGAGGTCCGCACGCACCTCGACCTGCGCGAGGATGGGGCGGCCCGCTCGGCCGAGTGGAACGAGGCCCTCGAGCGCCTGCGGGGGCGCGCCCCGGAGCGTGCGGCGGAGTTCGTGCGTCGCGTCGTCGAACGTCGCCTGCCCGACGGCTGGGAGGAGGCGCTGCCGGTGCTCGAGACCGCGGCCGCGACGCGGGTGCACTCCGGTGCGGTCATCCAGGCGCTCGCACCCGTCGTGCCCGAGCTCCTCGGCGGCTCGGCCGACCTCGCCGCCTCCAACAACACCGACGTCAAGGGTGGCGGGGACCTGACCGCGGCCGACCGCGGGGGCAGGAACCTCCGCTTCGGCATCCGGGAGCACGCGATGGCGTCGATCGCGAACGGCATGGCGCTCCACGGCGGGGTCATCCCCTACGTCGCGACCTTCCTCGTGTTCAGCGACTACCTCCGGCCGGCGCTGCGGCTCGCGGCGCTGATGCACCAGCGCGTGGTGCACGTGCTCACCCACGACTCGATCGGCCTCGGCGAGGACGGTCCGACCCACCAGCCGGTCGAGCACCTCGCGGCGCTGCGCGCGATCCCGAACGTCACCGTCGTGCGCCCGGCGGACGGCGCCGAGACCGTCTCCGCCTGGCGCTTCGCGCTCGAGCACGCGGACGGCCCCACGGTGCTCGCGCTCACCCGCCAGTCGGTCCCGGCCCTCGACGGCGTGCCGGACGACGCGGTCGCGCGCGGCGCCTGGGTCGTCCGGCGCGAGGAGGGGTCGGACCCGGCGGAGCTCGTCCTCATCGGGACGGGCTCCGAGGTCGGCGTGTGCCTCGCGGCCGCCGACGAGCTCGCGGCCGAGGGTGTGCGCGTGCGGGTGGTGTCGATGCCGTCGTGGGAGCGCTTCGACGCGCAGACGCCCGAGGTCCGCGCGGAGGTGCTGCCGCCCGGCGTGCGGGCGCGGGTCGCGGTCGAGGCGGGGGTCGCGCAGGGCTGGGAGCGCCACGTCGGCGAGCTCGGTGCGATCGTCGCGATGCCGGGCTTCGGGGCCTCCGCACCGGCCGGCACCCTGTTCGAGCGCTTCGGCTTCACGGGACCCGCGGTCGCCCGGGTCGCGCGCGAGGTGCTCGCCAGCGTCCGCGGCTGACGCGCTCCCGCTCAGCCGCGCTTGCGGCCGCGAGGTCTCGGTGGCCGGGGCGACGAGCGTGGCAGGGCGGGGCGCTCGGCACCGCCCGTTCCCGGCCCGATCGCGTCGGCGAGCAGCAGGCGGGTGCGATCCTCGGCGCGCCGCGCACGGCGGAACCACCAGAGCGACATCGCGCCGAGCGCAGCGGTGCCGGCCACCACGTTGACGAGCGCTTCCTCGATGGGCACGGCCGTGAACTGGATGACCCCGAGCAGCGGGCCCATCAACCACGCCAGGCGCCAGAAGCGCTGCTGGCGCTGCGCGACCCCGATCGTGACCTGCGCGAGCGTTCGCGTCGGCGCGGCCGTCCCGCGGTTGACCGCGCGCAGCACCTGGCGGCGTTCGGACGTCGGGAGCGCGACGAAGCGGCGCTGGACCTCCTTGCGATCGAGCTCTCGCACGATGTCGCCCTCCGCTCCGCGCAGCCGGCCGGGCCCTCCGTCCGCGCGACCCGGGACCTCGGGCCCGAGGCTAGGCGACGGCACGGACCTATCCTCGGGCGCAGCGGACCGGGCCCCCTCGGGCCGCGATCGGACGGGTGAGGAGGGCCGCAGCGGTGGTGGTCGCGTGAGGGTGCTCGTCACCGGGGCCACCGGGTTCCTGGGGGTCGAGGTCGCCCGGCAGCTGGCCGGGCAGGGCCTGCGACCGCGGCTCGCCGTGCGCCGGCCCTCCCGCGCGCCCGAACTCGATGGGCTCGACGCCGAGCGCGTCCATGCCGACCTCGGGGTGCCGGACTCGCTCGCTGCGGCCGTCGACGGCTGCGATGCGGTCATCCACCTCGCGGGGCGGGCCGTGTTCGAGCCCGCGCGCTACCTCGTGCCCACGTTCCTCCACGGCACGCGCGCGCTGGCGGAGGCTGCGCTCGCCGCCGGGGTCGAGCGGTTCGTCTTCGCCTCGTCGGTCATGGTCCACGGCTCGACGGACGTGCCCATCACCTCCGCGACACCGCCCGAACCGGAGGTCGACTACGGGCGCGTGAAGCTCGACGTCGAGCGCGACCTCGAGCGTCTGAGCGCCGGGAGCCCGATGCGGGTCGCCTCGATCCGCCTGCCGCACATCTACGGCGCGAACGACCTGCTCTTCACGCGGCTCTCACCCGGATTCCTCGTGGTACCGGGTCGCGGCAACGCGCCCTACGCCCACCTCCACGTGCATGATGCCGCCCGCGTGCTGATCGCGGCGGCCGTGACCGGCTGGTCCGGGGCGAGCGCCGTTGGTGATCGCGAGCCGGTCGGGTGGCGCGACTTCCTCGCCGAGGTCCACCGTCGCCTGCCCCGGACGATCATCGTGCGCGCGCCCGCACCGCTGGCCGCGCTCGGCGTTCGGGTGATCTGGGCCGCGACCTTCGGCTCGAGGCAGCTCCCGAGCGTCTACACCGCGGACACCGTGC
>JBEAQO010000176.1:0-6389 GCA_041163825.1 Actinomycetota bacterium
ACGGTCATCGATCCCGCACGGCGTGGCGTCCACTACGTCTTCGACGTCTCCTTCCTGCTCTCGAACTACACCTGCATCTACGGCGCGGGCTGCAAGGGCATCGACACCCGCGGTCCCGACCCCGTCAAGGGCTGCTGCATCCACGGTGCCTACCTCAACGAGGACGACGACCCCGCCGAGCTCGAGCGCCTCGTCCGCGAGGAGCTCGACGAGTCGACGATGCAGTTCCACCGCTCCGCCCTTCGCAAGGGCCTCTTCGAGACCGACGACGAGGGAGAGACGCGGACGCGCGTCGTCGAAGGCATCTGCATCTTCTCCAACCGTGCGGGGTTCGCCGCCGGCGAGGGCTGCGCGCTCCATCACCTCGCGGCCCGCAAGGGCGAGCACCTCATGACCCACAAGCCGACCGTGTGCTGGCAGGTCCCCATCCACGAGGCGGTCGACGAGCGTGTCGGCAACGACGGCAAGCCGCTCGAGGTTCGGACCATCGGCGCGTACGAGCGAGGTCACTGGGGCGAGGGCGGAGCCGACTTCGGGTGGTGGTGCTTCGACGACGAGACCGCGTTCGTCGGCACGAGCCCGCTCTACCGTTCCATGGAGCAGGAGCTGCGCACCATGGTGGGTGATGTCGTCTTCGACGAGCTCGCCTCCTACCTCGACGCTCGCGCCGGGCGGAGCGACAACGTCCGCTTCCTGCCCATCGTCTGATCCCCGTCGACCCGGCGTCAGTCCTCGTCGTCGAGCAGGGCGGCGAACGACACGATGCCCTCGCCCCAGCGTCGCGCGATCGCATCGGACGCCCGGTCCACCCCCTCCCAACGACGGCCATCGCGACGCGGCCTCACGGGCTCAGCGGTCCCGTGGAGGAGCGTGAGCTGCTCCACGGCGTCGGGCTCCATGAGGTTGGTCACGCGGACGCCGAGCAGCCGCACACGGACACGCTCGAGCCGGAGCGCATCGAGGAGGCCGACCGCGATCTCGTGGAGGTCGTGGGTCCGATCGGTCGGACGGGTGAGGGTGTGGGCACGCGTGATCGTGCGGAAGTCCGCGAACCGCACCTTGATGCCGACGGTGCGACCGGCGATCCCCTCGCGCCGCAGCCGCGCACCGACATCGGACGCGAGCGCGAGCAGTCGGCGCTCGAGCAGCACCGGATCGTCGACGTCCTCATCGAAGGTCGTCTCCGACGAGACGGACCTCGCCGGCTCGTGCGGGAGGACCGGCCGCGGGTCGATCCCTCGCGCGAGCTCCTGGAGCTGCTGGGCGAGCGCGACACCCACCACCTGCGTGAGCGTCGTCGGCTCGGCGTCGGCGAGGTCACCGACGGTGCGGAAGCCGTAGCGCTCCAGCCGTTCGACGGTGCGCGGACCCGCCCCCCACAGCACCCCGACCGGGAGCGGCCGCAACCGGGCGACGACCTCGTCCCGGCGCCAGTGCAGCAGCCCATCGGGCTTCGCGCGATCCGAGAGCAGCTTGGCGACCGACTTGGTCGGCCCCACCCCCACCGAACAGGTCAGCCCCAGGCGCTCACGCACCTCGCTCCGGATCCGACCCCCGATCGCCGGCGGGTCCCCGAAGAGGTGGACGGCGCCGGCGACGTCGAGGAACGCCTCGTCGAGCGCCAGCGGCTCGACGAGCGGGGTGACCGCGGTCAGGATCCCTCGGAGCTGGCGGGAGACGTCCTGGTAGCGCTCGAACCGTGGAGGCACGACGACGAGGTCGGGGCAGCGCCGGCGCGCACGCACCATCGGCATCGCGCTGACCACGCCGAAGGCCCGCGCCTCGTACGAGGCGGCCGCGACCACGCCGCGCCCGGAGGTCGACCCCACCGCGACCGGCCGTCCGGCCAGGGCGGGATCGTCGAGCTGCTCGACCGCGGCGTAGAACGCGTCCATGTCGACGTGCAGGATCGGCTCGGGATGGCGCTCCGCCACCGCTCCGCCCTCCTCCGCCCCGTCGCGTCCACCTGCCCCGCGGGCCGCCCCTCGGGCATCGACGCTAGCCAGCCTCACCCTCGGCTCCCCCGACCCCACTCGCTCGCGACCAGCCCCGTCGTCCCCGGCGCCACGGCACGATGCTCGTGCGGGCGCGGGGTGCCGCGCTCGGTCAGGGCGCGGTCGAGCCAGCCCTCACGACGCGCCCGCCACAGACGAGCGAGGTCCCAGGCGCGCTCCCCGACGACGGTCGCCCCACGCCTCCCGCGGCGCGCCACGCGACCCTCCGAGACGACGAGGCGGGCGTTGCGAACGACCCAGGCGCAGTCCTCCAGCGCACCCTCGAAGAACGTGACCTGGAGGCTGCCGGTGCGGTCATCGAGCGAGAGGAACAGCACGCGTCTCCCGGAGCGCTGCGGCGGTGACTGCAGGGCGACCCGGACCCCGGCGACGCGGACCCGTGCGCCGGTCACCGCATCGGCGAGCGCATGGGCACGCACGACACCGAGCTCGTCGAGGAGCGGCTCGTAGAAGGACACGACGTGTCGGGTCACGTCGAGCCCCGTCACCGCGAGCTCCGCGCGCACCCGTGCCGCCTCCCCCTCGGTCGGCAGGACCGGGACCGGGGACGCGAGCGCGATGGGCAGCGCGGTCTGCTCGATCCGGGACGGCCCCACCACGCCGACCCGAGCGCGCGAGCGTGGCGCACGCCACAGCCCCTCGGCGATCAGCCGCAACGTCCGTCGATCCGCGGCACCGTCAGGCCGACCGACCCCGGCGAGGGTGTCGAACCCCCCGGCCTCGACGAGCGCGAGCGCGGCGGTGATCGAGAGCCCACCACGCGCTCGCAGGTCCGCGAGGGACCGGAACGGACGCGCGTCGAGCAGCGCCTCCACCTCCCTCGCGGCGAGGTCCTGGACGACGTCGAGACCGAGCCGGAGGGCACGGCGCCGGCCGGGCGCGACGTCCTCCGCGATGCCCGCATCACGGCCCGACGGCGGCAGCGGGCGGGTCGCACCCTGCGGCCAGGACCAGCCCGGCGGCAGCAGCGCCGTCGGGTCCCTGCCGGCGCGTTCCCGATCGAGCGCTGGGGTGAGCCCGAGCAGGTGGTCAGCGAGCCCCGCGTCGACGACCTCGACCGTGGTCGCGGGCTCGGAGCGGTCGACATCGACCGGGAGCACCGCCACGCCCGCTCGTCGGCACTCGTCGAGCAGCATCCGACGTGGGTACATGCCGGGATCGTGGGTGATGAGCCCGGCGACGAACTCCGGCAGCAGGTGCGTCTTGCAGAACGCCGAGCGCAGGGTGGGCACCGCGAAGGCGGCGGCGTGCGCCTTGCAGAAGCCGAAGGCGGCGAACGCGGCGAGCTCGCGCCAGACGCGTTCCACCACCGCACGCTCGAAGCCGCGCTCGCGGGCCCGGACGTGGACGAGGTCGCGGACCTCGCGCTGACCCGTCGGGTCCGCGAGCCGACGGCGGTACAGGTCCGCGAGCGCGAGGTCGCAGCCGGTCAGCGCCGCGATCACCCCCATGACCTGCTCGTGGTGCACGATGACCCCGTGGGTCCCCGCGAGGACCCGGTCGAGCTCGGGATGCACGACGGGGGTCGGTGCCTCACCGTGACGGCGCGCGACGTAGGGCGTGACCATGTCGGCGGCGACCGGTCCCGGGCGGAAGAGCGAGATCTCGACCACGAGGTCGGCGAAGCACGTCGGCTGCAGCCGTCCGAGGAGCTCGCGCTGCCCCGGCGACTCGATCTGGAACATCCCGACGGAGTCCGCCGCGCGGATGAGCGCGAAGGTCGCTGGATCGTCGTCGGGGATGCGCTCGAGCGCGAAGCGTCCCGCCTCGTCGCGACCGGGCAGCGTCGGGTCGGCTGCACGCGTCGGCTCCCGCGGCAGGCGCGGATCGCGGGTCACGCCGTTGACGAGGTCGATGCAGTGGCGGAGCGCCGAGAGCATGCGCACCCCGAGGACATCGAGCTTCACGAACCCGAGCGCCGCGACGTCGTCCTTGTCGAACTGGAGCACCGGGTGGCCCCGCGCCGAGCGCTCGACCGGCATCCGAGCCGTGAGCGAATCGTCCCCGAGCACGATCCCGCACGGGTGCATCGCGAGGTGGCGGGGCACACCGTCGAGCCGCTCGACGAGGTCGAGCAGCAGCTCCAGGCGGTCGACGTCGAGCCGGGCGTGGGCGAGCTCGGGCAGGCGCGCGAGCGCGCGACGGACGTCACGGGCGCGCAGGTGCGGGAACGCCCGGGCGACGTGCGCGAGCTCCTCCGCGGGCAGGCCCAGCACGTGACCGACCTCGCGCACCGCCGAGCGTGCCTGGAAGGTCTCGAACATCGCGACGCAGGCAGCGCGCTCGGTCCCGAAGCGTGCGAGCACGAGGTCGTAGACGTCCTCGCGCCGGTGCGACTCCACGTCGAGGTCGATGTCGGGGAGCTCGTCGCGGTGGGGGTTGAGGAAGCGCTCGAAGAGGAGCCCGTTGGCGACCGGGTCGACGTCGCTGATGCCGAGCACGTGACAGACGAGGCTGCCGGCGGCCGAGCCCCGGCAGGCGACGAGGATCCCGGCGGCCCGCACCTCGTCGACGACGTCAGCGACCGCGAGGAAGAGGTCGGCGAGACCCAGCCCGAGGATCGTGTCGAGCTCGGTGGACAGCCGCGCCTCGGCCGGTCCTCCCATGCCCCGCAGCGCGAGCCCCGTGCGGGCGCGGGCGACGAGCGTCGTCGCGGCAGCCTCCGGGGCGAGCCCCGAGAGCCGCGGGGTCATCGTGCCATCGAGCCCGAGGTCGGCCTCGCAGGCCGCCGCCAGCCCGGCGGCACCGACGAGGAGGTCGGGACGCTCGCGGAAGCGCGCATGCATCCCCACGGCATCGACGAAGGACGCTGCCGCGGTCGTGCGTCCGACGTGGCGCGCACCGAGCGGGACACGCTTGCGCACGCAGCGCAGCACGTCCGCGACGACGACGTCCTCGGGGCTGCGGTAGCGCACGTCGTTGACCGCGACGACCCGGACGCCGGAGCGTGCACCGAGCTCGAGCGCGCGCCGGATGCGCGCGTCGTCCCCGGGCTCATCGGGGTCGGGGCGTCCGTGCGCCCGACGGCCGCCGGGCGCCACCCCGTGCTGGCGGACCGCGAGCACCACCCGCGCGGTCCCGAAGCGCTCCCGCCAGCGTGCGAGCTCGGAGGTCGCCGCGTCGCGGAGGTCCTGCGCGAGCAGACGTCCGACCGGCGAGTCCGGACCGAGCAGCACGACCACCCCGCCGGATGCGGCGGCGGCGTCGAGGCCGCTCGCCGGCAGCCGGGGTCGTCCCCGCTCCCCGGCGTGCGCCGCGCTGGTCGCACGCACGAGGTCGGCGAACCCCTCGTCGGTCGCGGCGAGGAGCGTCACCCGTGGTGCCGGGTCGTCCCGATGCCGCTCGCCGACCATCGGTGCCGGACGCCGGACCGATGCCGTCGGCGTGGCGCCGTGGGTCCCGTCCTCGAGCGCGAGGTCGACCCCGTGCACCGCCACGATGCCGTGCTCGCGCGCCGCGCGCGCGAAGCGCACCGCCCCGGAGAGCCGGTCGCGATCGGTGAGCGCGACGTGGGTCATGCCCGCCTCGGCCGCCGCGCGCGCGACCTCCTCGGGCGCGATGGCCCCGTCACGCAGCGAGAACGTCGAGGCGACCGTGAGGTGCGCGAAGGGCGGAGCGACCCCGGCGGACACCGGCGCGGCCCGTCAGTCCCACACCCGGTCGAGGCGCCAGCGCCCCGAGCGCAGCGTGAGCTCGTAGATGCCGCGCTCGGGCGTGCCGTTCCTGGCCTCGACACGCCACAGGTCGGTGCGCTCGAGCCGGCGCGGTGCGCCCTCGACCGGGCGCCACCACCCGGCATCCTCGTGCCAGTGCCCGAGCACGCGCTCGACCTCGTAGCTGCGCCCGCGCCAGTGGAAGCCCGCCGGACGTCCGGCCTCGACCCGGACCTCGTCGAGCTCGTCGCGGTACCGCTTCGTCATGCCCGCCACCGCCTCCTGACCGCCACGGCGCCACCCGGGGACGATGCCCCGAGGACCGGATCCCGACGGACCATGAATCGAACAGGTGTTCGGGCGTCACGCTAGGGCGGGGGGGCGACAGGGGCCAACCGTGGACCGGGTGGGGACGGGCAGCGCGCGCTGGACGGGATCACGAGCGCCCGTGACGCACACCCCCGCACGTCCGCCCCCCGCCGGCCCCTCAGGGACCCCCGAGCCCCTGCGGCCCGAGCCGTTCGAGGATGCGGGAGCAGACCCGGTGGAGGTCAGCGACATCGCGGGCATCGAGCGCGTCGAAGACGCGGTCACGGACCTCCGCCACGTGCCCGGGCGCGGCCCCGACCACGCGCGCCAGACCGTCGGGCGTCAGCACCGCCAGGGTCGCCCGAGCGTCCTCCGCGCAGGCACGCCGTTCGACGAGCCCCTCCTCCTCGAG
>JBEAQO010000177.1:0-12755 GCA_041163825.1 Actinomycetota bacterium
ACCGTGCGGCCGCGCGAGCGCTCGCGCTCGTCGGGGACGTCCGCCGCATCGCCGAGCGTCAGCGGCGCGACGTCGCGGCCGCGCTCCACGGCCTCGCTGGCAGGACGCTCGTCGAGGTGCCACAGCTCGGCGGGGACGTGCACGACCTCGACGGGCTCGGGACCATCGCCGGCCGCCTGACCGCCAGGTCGCGGTAGCGTCGAGGCGTCCCGCTGCAGCACGCCCGTACCGGTGCGCGCTCCTTCGGCGGCGACCCTCGGGACGAACGGTCAGGTCGACACGCCATGGACAGCGAGCGGTCCCATGAGGGCGCGGTGCCGACCGTGATCCGTCGGCTCCGTGCGGCACCCCGCGTCGCGCGACGTGTCGTCGTCACGGCGCGTCGCGCGAACAAGCACCTTCGCCGATCGTTCCGGAACGGTGTGGAACGACGCATCGCGCGCGTCGCCGGAACCCTGGGTGCGATCGGGGCCGGGAGCAGCGGGCGTGGCCGCGCGATCGTCATCCAGCCCGGCCCGCACCACGCCGAGGTCGTGCTGGGTCTCCTCCCGCTGCTCCACCACCGCTTCGCCCACGTCGACGTCATCGCCCACCCTCGACTCGCCCCGCAGCTGCGCGCCGTGGTCGACCCGGCGGTCGATCACGTCCGCTACCGACGTGGCCCGTCCCTCGAGGCGGCGATGGCACGGGCGCTCGCGTCCGACCACGACCTCGTGCTGGTCACGACGGTCATCTGGCGGCGGCTCGAGCGCCACGCCGACCGGTTCGCCGCACATCCCCGGGCCTTCGGCATCGTCCACGACGTGGTCTCGGCCGACCCGGACCGGCTCGCACGCCAGCGACCGAGCGGGCCGCGCTGGTCGCTGCTCCCCGAGCTCATCCGTTCCGGACGGTTCCTCGCGCTGTTCCGCCCGACCGCGGGCGCCGCACCAACGCCCCTCCGGACGATCACGCCGATCCACCGTCCGCCGACCGACGCCGCACCGCGCGTCGGCACGTCCCGGCCGCTCCGGCTCACGGCGGTCGGGCGCTACGGGACCGACCTCGACCTGCTCGTGCGCGGCCTCGCCGCGGCGCTCGCGTCCGGGATGCCGGAGGTCCCGATCGACCTCGTCGGCCGCTGGAGCGAGGAGGAGCTCGGGCGGGCGCTGGACGGCAGCGGGGTGGAGCACCTCGTCGTCGTCGCGGGACGCGACGGGAACCTCGTCGACGAGCGGGCGCTCGGGCGCATCGTCGAGGATGCCGCGTTCCTCGTGAAGGCCAAGCCGACCGACACGCAGCTCGGCCGGATCGCCTCGGGAGCGCGCGGGCTCTCCCTCGGCAGCGCGACCCCCCTCGTGCTCGACGAACGCCTCGCCGACGAGTGGGGACTGCCACGCGATGCCTGCGTGACCTTCTCCGACGACCGGCTCGAGGACGGCCTGCGTCGCGCGGTCGCGATGGGCACGGAGGAACGTGCCGCGATGACGAGCGCGCTCGAGCGCCACCGGGCCGAGGTCGAACGCGCCGACCTCGCGCTGCTCGACACGCTCATCGCCGGCCGCTGACCGACCGTCGCCGGGGCGCCCCGCGAGCGCCCCGGACGCCGGACGGACGGGGCATCGCCGTCCCGGGGGCCCGCTCAGGGGCCGACCACGGAGCCTGCCCCGAAGCCGGCCCCGGAGCCTGCCGGGACGACCGGACGGACCGACCGGCCGGCCGTCGCCGAAGGGCCCACGGCTACCCTCGGTCCCGATGGCCACCCGACGCCCCCCTCGCACGCGCCGTGACGACCTCGGGGTCCGCGTGGCGCTCATCCTCCTCATCGCGCTCGCGGCCGGGGCGACGCTCTCGGCGCTGTTCGTCCCCGCGGCCTGGGCAGCGACCGGCCTGCTCGAGACGGTGCGCGACCAGGTGCTCGACGTCGACGAGCTCGGGGAGGCCGACCTCTCGCCGCAGAACTCCTTCATCTACGCGACCGACGGCGCGCTGATCGCCGAGCTGACCTTCGAGGAGAACCGCAAGCCGGTCGCGCTGGCCGACATCCCCGACGTCGTCATCCAGGCCGTGCTCGCCACCGAGGACGCGACCTTCTACGAGCACTCCGGCGTGAACCACGTCGCCATCGTGCGGGCCCTCATCCAGAACCTCGTCTCCGGACAGATCGAGTCCGGCGCCTCGACGATCACCCAGCAGTACGTCAAGCTCGCCTTCCTCACCCCGGAGCAGACCTACCAGCGCAAGATCCAGGAGGCGCTCTACGCCATCCAGCTCGAGCGGCGGCTCTCGAAGGACGAGATCCTCGAGCTCTACCTGAACCGCGCCTACTTCGGCAACGGCGTCTACGGCATCGGGACCGCCGCGGAGCGCTACTTCTCCGTCGAGCTCGACGACGTCACGGTCGGGCAGGCAGCGATGCTCGCGGGCCTCCTGCGCGCACCCGAGGCGAACAACCCCATCCGCAGCCCCGACAACGCCCGTGCGCGGCGCGACATCGTGCTCGGACAGATGGCGAACGCCGGTCACCTCACGCGCGAGCAGTCCGAGCGCGAGCAGGCGCTGCCGCTGCAGGTGCGGGTGAGCGAACCCCCCGCTCCCTCGAACCCCTTCTGGGCGGACTGGGTCGCGCGGCTGCTGATCAACGAGGACCTCGCGAACGCGCTCGGGACGCAGACCGAGGCCCTGCTCGCGATGGGCGACACCGTCGAGGAGCGCCGCCGCACGGTCTTCCAGCGCGGGCTCGCGATCACGACGACGCTCGACCCGGAGCTGCAGGCGCTCGCTGAGGCCGCCATCGTCGAGCACCTCACCGCGGAGGACGAGACGCCCGAGCAGCTCGCGCAGGAGCCGATGGGGGCGATCATCAGCGTCGAACCCGGCAGCGGCGCGATCCGGGCGATGGCCATCGGCCCCCAGACCTTCGGTTCGTGCGCCGAGGAGGACTCCTGGGTCGGCGAGCTCGCCGACGGGGAGCTGCTCTGCGACCGCACCAAGGTCAACCCTGCGGTCCCCGGTGGTGGGGGCTCCGGACGGCAGCCCGGCTCGTCGTTCAAGCCCTTCCTCATCGCCGCCGCGCTCGAGGCCGGGTTCCCGCCCGGCTTCACCATCGACGCGCGCGGACCCAAGGAGATCGAGGGCTGCACGAACATCGATGGCACGCCCTACGTCGTCAACAACTCCGGCGGCGACGACATCCTCGACATGTACGGCGCGATCCGCGCATCGAGCAACGTCTATCACGCCGAGCTGATCGCGGAGGTCGGGCCCGAGCGGGTCGCGGACATGGCCGCGCGGCTCGGCACGCCCATCCCCGCGCGGGACGTCGCCTGCGCGCTCGCGCTCGGCGCGACCGACGTGACGCCGCTCGCCATGGCGACCGGCTACGCGACACTGGCGAACCGCGGCGAGTACTGCCCGCCGTTCCCGATCGAGCGCATCGAGTCGGCGGCCGGGGAGCTGCTCTGGGAGTACACGCCGCAGTGCCGGCAGGTGCTCGATCCCGAGATCGCCGACCGCGTCATCGACATCATGGCCGGGCCGGTCGGGCCGGGCGGGACCGCACCGGGCGCCAACCTCGGACGCTGGCCGACGCGCGGCAAGACCGGCACCACCAACGACTACGTCGATGCCTGGTTCATGGGCTACGTCCGCCAGCTCGCGACCGCGGCCTGGGTCGGCTACCCCAACGGCCAGCGGTCCTACGTCGACGAGGCGGCCGCCATCCGTGCCTGCTCGAGCCAGGCGTTCCTGAACCTCTGCCCCCCGGCGCGCAGGACGCTCTCCGACGTCACCATCGCCGGGACGGACTACGCGCGCGTCTTCGGCGGCACCATCCCCGCGCCGATGTGGCGCACGTTCATGGAGCAGGCGGTCCAGCGCTTCGAGCCGGCCGGGTTCCGCTCGCCGGGACCGCGGGAGAGCGGCATCGTCCCCGAGCTGCTCTCCTCCGCGAGCTCCGAGGAGGCCGAGGAGCGCGCCCGCGCCGCCGGCTTCACGCTGCGGCTCGAGCCCGTCGACACCGGGGACGAGCCCGGCTACATCCTCGACCAGGCGCCCTACCCCGGGGAGACGCTCGAGCTCGGCAAGATGATCGTGCTGTTCGTGACGGGCGACGGCACCGTGGCACCGAGCGTCCCGCCGCTCGTCGGGTTCACGCAGGACGAGGCCATCGACCGGCTGCGCGACCGCGGCTACGACGTGGAGGTCCGTGGCGTGCCGACCCCCGACCCCTCCCAGGTCGGACGGGTGCTCGCCATGTCCCCGCCCCCGGGCACCCCGTTCCTCCCGGGCGAGGGCGTCATCCTGCTCGACATCGGGGTCCTGGCACCCGGCAGCGGTGGCGGCGGCGGTGGCGGCGGTGGTGGTGTCGGCGATGGCGGTGATGGGGACGGCGGCGATGGCGGTGATGGCGACGGTGGCGACGATGCCGAGACCGCGGGCGTGACGCTGCCCGCCCGGGAGCGGACGGACGGACGACGCAGCGCCGACCGTGCGCACCGAGGACGTCGAGCGCGGCCCGCTCGGTCCCCGCGCGCGAGCCGGCGCGGCGCCGTCGGGTGACCTCCGGGACCGTCGCCCTCGCCGTGCTGCTCGCCGGAGCCGCCGCGTTCGCATGGGGCGTCCTCGTGGAGCGCCACTGGTACGTGGTCCGGCGCGTGACCCTCCCCGGCGCGCTCGCAGCGCCCGGCCGCCTTCGCATCCTGCACGTCAGCGACGTCCACCTCATCCCCCCGCAGCGACGACGCGTGCACTTCCTCACGGGACTCGCTCGTCTCGACCACGACCTGCTCGTCATCACGGGCGACCTGCTCGGCGCCGAGGGAGCCGAGGACGCCGCCATCGCCGCGATCGCACCGTTGACGGCGCCCGACCGACCCGGCGTGCTCGTCCTGGGGTCGAACGACCTCTACGCGCCCGCGTTCAAGACGCCGCTGCACTACCTGCGGCCGGGCGCGAGCCGCTGGCCGAGGACCGCGGCGACGGCCGCGCTCGAGGAGCCGCTTGGACCGACCCTCGACACCGACCGGCTCATCGCCGGACTCGCGACCGAGCACGTGGTGACCCTGCGCGGTGAGGCACGGATCCTCGACACCCGCGCGGGACGCGTCGCCGTCGGCGGGTTCGACGACCCGCACCTCGCCACGACGGTCCTCCCCCCACCCGAGCGCGTCGCTCCACCCGCCGGCGACGTCGTGGCGCGGCTCGGCGTCGTCCACGCGCCCTACCTCGCCGCGCTCGACGTGCTGGTCGACGCGGGGCACGACGTGCTGCTCGCCGGGCACACCCACGGCGGCCAGGTCCGCATCCCGGTCCTCGGGGCGCTGACGGCCAACTGCGACCTGCCCCTGCGCCAGGCGCGGGGCGCGTCCCGACATCGGGGCCACTGGCTCCACGTCTCGGCCGGGCTCGGCCACGGTCGCTACGCGCCGTTCCGCTTCGCCTGTCGTCCCGAGGTCACGCTGCTCGAGCTGACGGCCTGACGCGCCGGCCGCCGCCACGCCCGGTCCCGCGGGCATGCCGGCACGGCTACCCTCCCCCGGTCCCGCCCCGGCGGGACCCCGGGATGTAGCGCAGCTTGGTTAGCGCGCCTCGTTCGGGACGAGGAGGTCGGCGGTTCGAATCCGCCCATCCCGACCCCCACATCGCCCGCGTCCGGCCCACGGCCGACGCGGGCGATGTGCGCTCGGGCGCCCGCGCCCGCCGAGGCCGTGGTCCGAGGGCGCGGGTCAGGCGACGACGAGCTCGGCGATCTGCACGGCGTTGAGCGCCGCGCCCTTGCGCAGGTTGTCGCCGACGACGAAGAGGTCGAGCGAGCGCTCGTCCGCGAGGTCCTCGCGGACCCTCCCGACGAGGACCTCGTCGATGCCGGCCGAGGCCAGCGGCGTCGGGTAGGCGAGCGGCTCTCCGCCGAGCCCGATGCCGTCGACGATGCGCAGCCCCGGCGCTCCCTCGAGCGCCTCGAGCGCCCGCGCACGCGTCACCGGGCCGGCGAAGGTCAGCCGTGCGTTGATCGCGTGCCCGACGAAGACCGGCACCCGCACGCAGGTCGGGGACACCGCGAGGTCGGGAAGCCCCAGGATCTTGCGCGACTCGTTGACGAGCTTCATCTCCTCGTCGGTATGGCGATCGTCGAGGAAGTTGCCGCAGTGCGGCAGCACGTTGAACGCGATCGGCTTGGAGAAGGCGGACGGCGTGACCGAGGCCTCGGCAGCCGCACCGTCGAGCACGAGCCGGTCGGGGTCCGCGATGAGCGCGCGCGCCTGATCGGCGAGCTCGACGATGCCGGACTGTCCGGCACCACCGGCGGCCTGGTAGCTCGTCGCGACCATCGAGACGAGCCCGAGCGCGTCGTGCAGCGGCTTCGCCGCGACCACGAGCACCATCGTGGTGCAGTTCGGGTTCGCGATGATGCCGCGCGGACGCACGTCCGCGGCCTCGGGGTTCACCTCGGCGACGACGAGGGGCACCTCCGGGTCCATCCGCCACGCCGAGGAGTTGTCGACGACGACGGCGCCGTGCTCCGCAGCGACGGGGGCCCACTCGCGCGAACGGGTCGCGCCGGCGGAGAAGATGGCGACGTCCACCCCGGTGAACGCCTCCGCGCCGACCGGGCGGACCTCGACCTCGCCCGAGCCCCACGGCAGCCGCGTGCCCGCCGAACGCTCCGAGGCGAGCAGGACCGGCTCGTCCTCGACGTCGAAGCCCCTCGAGGCCAGCAGCCTCAGGACCTCGGTCCCGACGGCACCGGTCGCTCCGAGCACCGCGACCCGTGCGCCCATCAGCCGGCCTCGGAGACGACGGCGTCCGCGCCGAGGCCGAACGCCGCGTGGACGGCCTGGACGGCCGTCGCGACCTGGGAGTCGGCGACGACGACCGAGACGCGGATGGTCGACGTCGAGATCATCTCGATGTTCACGCCGGCCGCCGAGAGGGCGGAGAACATGCGTGCGGCCACACCGGGATGGGTCTTCATGCCGGCCCCGACGAGCGAGACCTTGGCGATGGCCTCGTCGACATCGACGCCGGCGGCGCCGACCTCCCCGGCGAGCAGCTCGAGCAGCGCCCGCGCCTGGCGCGCCTCGCCCCGCGGCAGCGTGAACGAGATGTCGGTTCGGCCGTCCGCCGAGACGTTCTGGACGATCATGTCGACGTTGATGCTGTCGTCCGCGAGCGCGGCGAACACCCGCGCCGCGATGCCGGGGCGGTCGGGCACGTCGAGGATGGTGACCTTCGCCTCCGACGTGTCGTGCGCCACCCCCGAGATGATCGCGTCCTCCATCTTCTCCTCCTGCGGCACGACCCACGTGCCGTCCGAGTGGCTGAACGACGAGCGCACGTGGATGCGCACGCCGTGGTTGCGGCCGAACTCCACCGAGCGGACCTGAAGCACCTTCGCGCCCTGCGCGGCGAGCTCGAGCATCTCCTCGTAGGAGACGAGGTCGAGCTTCTGCGCGGACGGGACCAGTCGGGGATCGGCCGTGAACACGCCCTCGACGTCGGTGTAGATCTCGCAGACGTCGGCATCGAGCGCGGCCGCAAGCGCGACCGCGGTCGTGTCGGAGCCTCCACGTCCGAGCGTCGTGATGTCCTTCGTGTCCTGGCTGACCCCCTGGAAGCCCGCGACGATGACCACGTCGCCGGCGTCGAGCGCCTCGCGCACGCGTCCCGGCGTGATGTCGACGATGCGGGCCTTCCCGTGCACCGCGTCGGTGATGATCCCGGCCTGCGACCCGGTGAACGAACGCGCGGCCACCCCGCGCTCCGCGAGCGCGATCGCGAGGAGCGACATGGAGATGCGCTCCCCCGAGGTCAGCAGCATGTCGAGCTCGCGCTGCGGGGGCTCGTCGTTGACCGCCCGTGCCATCGCGACGAGATCGTCGGTCGTCGATCCCATGGCGGAGACGACCACGACGACGCGGTTCCCGTCGGCATGGGTGCGCGCGACCCGGTCCGCGACCCGCTTGATGCGATCGACGTCCCCGACGGAGGTCCCACCGTACTTCTGCACGACGGTCGGCACGGTGGTCCTGCGGGTCGGGGCGCCGGGGCGCGACGTGGCCGGGGACGGCGGGCGGTCCTGCACAGCGTACGCCGGGCTCAGTCGAGCGCGCGGCGACCGAGCAGTGCCTTCGACAGCGTGACCTCGTCCGCGTAATCGAGGTCGCCGCCGACCGGCAACCCGCTCGCCAGCCGCGTGACCCGGACCCCCATGGGGGTCAGGCGGGAGGCGAGGTAGGAGGCGGTCGCGTCACCCGGCGCGGTCGAGTTGGTCGCGAGGATGACCTCCGTCACGCCCTCCGCCGGGATCCGGGCGACGAGCTCCTCGATGCGGAGCTCGGTGGGCCCGATGCCGTCGATCGGCGAGATGGCGCCACCGAGCACGTGGTAGCGACCACGGAACTCCCGGGTGCGCTCGAGCGCGATGACGTCCTGGGCCCCCTCGACGACGCAGAGCATCGCCGCGTCACGACGCTCATCACGGCAGACGCGACAGAGCGCATCCACCGCCAGGTTGAAGCAGCGCTCGCAGGGTCGCACCGTCGATCGCGCACGGACGATCGCGTCCGCCAGCCGCTTCGCGTCCGCCTCCTCCGACTGCAGCAGGAAGAACGCGAGCCGCTGCGCGCTCTTGGGTCCGATCGTGGGCAGCCGTCGGAGCTCGTCGACGAGGTCCTGCAGCGCGCCCTCGTACACGCTCAGCCCTCGACCCGCTTGGCCCCGAGCCCCTCCGCGAGCAGCGCATCGCGCTCCTCGGGCGCCGGCGGTGCCGCGGCCTCGCCGGAGCGCTCGGACTCGTTCGCCTCGACGTCGGCGGCGTCGACGGGGACGACCGCGTCCGCGGGCGTGACGAGCGGCGGCTGGGGCCGACGCCGGCCGTCCTGGTCCGCCTTCACCGCCTCGATGCGGACCGTGATCGCGCAGGCGCGTTCGATGGCCGCGACGAGGATCTCGGTGAGCGCGGGCTTGGCGGCCTCGAGCGCGTGGAAGCCGGAGTGGCGCGGACCGAACCGCAGCACGAGCACCCCACCGCTCAACCGCTCGGGGGTGGCCGGGTCGTAGACCGCACGGGCGCGGGGTGAGCGCTCCCGCACCGCCTCGAGGATCGCGGGCCACTTCGCCGTCACCTGCGCGAGCTCGTCACCCGCGCCCGTCGCCGTCGGAGCGGCACCGGCCGGCTCGTCCACCGGGGCCGGCTCGTCCACGGGAGCCGGCTCGTCCACCGGCGCAGGGGCCGGAGCGGACGCCGGTTCGGGAGCTACCGCGACCGCGGGGGCCGGCTCGTCCACCGGCGCAGGGGCCGGAGCAGACGCCGCTTCCGGAGCCTCGGCGGGCGCAGGGGCCGGAGCGGACGCCGCTTCCGGAGCCTCGGCGGGCGCAGGGGCCGGAGCCGCCACCGGCGCAGGGGCCGGAGCGGACGCCGGCGTGTCGACGCCGACCGGCGCGGCGATCCGAGCGAGCGCGAGCTCGAGCGGCAGGCGCGGCGGACCGAAGCGCTGCTCGCTGAGCGCCTCGCCGAGCAGTCCGATGGCGGCGATCAGTCGCTCCGGTGTCCAGGCCGCTGCACGCTCCGCGAGCTCCGCGCGTCGCTCCGCCGTCGCATCGACGAGCTCGGGATGGTCGGGAGCGACCGCGAGCACCATCAGGTCTCGCAGGTGAGCGACGAGGTCCCCCGTGAAGCGCCGGAGGTCGAGCCCGTCGTCGACCGACCGCTGCACCGCGGCGAGGAGCCCCGCGAGGTCGTGGGCGGCGAGCGACTGCGCGACCGCAGCCACGGTCGCCAGCGGCGTGGTGCCGAGCGTCTGCACGACGTCGTCGAGGTCGACGGGTCCGGTCGCGAACGCGAGGACCTGCTCGAGGATCGAGAGCGTGTCGCGGACCGATCCGTCACCGGCACGCACCACGGCCTCGAGGGCATCGTCCGCGATGGACGAGCCCTCCGCCTCGACGATGCGGCGCACGTGCTCGGCGACCGTGGGGGCATCGACACGACGGAGGTCGAGCCGCTGCACGCGCGAGAGGATGGTCGGCAGCACCTTCTGCGGATCGGTGGTCGCCATCGCGAACAGCACGTGGCCCGGCGGCTCCTCGATGAGCTTGAGCAGGGCGTTGAACGCGGCGGTCGAGGCCATGTGGACCTCGTCGAGGATGTAGACCTTGCGGCGTCCCGAGCTCGGCGCGAACATGGCGCGCTCACGCAGGTCACGCGCATCGTCGACACCGCCGTGCGAGGCCATGTCCAGCTCGATGACGTCGAGCGAGGTCCCGGCGGAGACCGCCCGGCAGGACTCGCAGTCGTCGCACGGCGACGAGGTCGGCCCGTTCGCGCAGTTCACGCCCTTGGCGAGGATCCGCGCGAGCGAGGTCTTCCCGGTACCGCGCGGACCGGTGAGGAGGTAGGCGTGATGGAGCCGGTCCTCGTCGAGCGCGTTGGCGAGCGTCCGCACCACCGTCGCCTGACCGACCACGTCGGCGAACGTCCCCGGTCGGTAGCGGCGGTAGAGCGACTGGTAGACCACGCGGCCCTCCGGACCTCATCCCCGATCGACGGGGTCCCGAGCCACGACCACGGCACCGGGGTGCGGTGACGGGCGCCCTGCCCGGCACCCGCCCGAGAACGGCTGAGGGCTGCTGCCTTCCGGCCCTGACCCGGTTCACCGGAGGACGTCACCGGCGGACGCCCGTCACCGCACCCCGGCGACGCGATCGGGATCGTGTGCGCCGGACCCGTCCCGACGCTACCAGCGAGCGCAGCGCGCTCCTCGGTCGACCTCCGCACGGCATCGGGCACGGCTAGGGTCCCACCCGCTCGCCTCCGCCCGACGCCGCGGCGTCGAGGCCGGTCGAGGGGGTCCCGTGGCGCACGCCGCACCGTCGTTCCCGAGCGCCCTTCTCGAGGTGCTCGCCTCCGATCCCGGGCGCGCGCTGCTGCGCGACGACGTCCGATGGCACACGGTCGAGGAGCTCGTCGGTCGGGCCGGCGCGCTCACCGAGCGCCTCGATGCCACCGGGACCGAGGGACCCGTGATGGTGGCACCGGTGGGCATCGTCGACGTCGCGCTCGCCCTGCTGATCGCGAACGGCCGTCGACGCGCGGTCCTGCTGGCCGACCGCCGGCGCAGCCCGGAGGCCCTCGCCGGGCTCGCCGCCGCCGCCGGCGCCCGGGTCGTCCTCGCTCGCGGGGACGATGTGCCCGGGACCGTTCGGATCGACCCCGGCTCGATGGAGGTGGCGCCGTACGCGCCGCTCACCAACCGCCCGGAGGACCACTTCGCGGTCGGGTCGACCTCCGGATCGACCGGGACCCCGAAGCTCGTCCTGCAGCTCCACTCCCACCTCGCGGGCCGGGCCGACCACGAGGTCGCACCGTTCGCGCTCCTGCCGGAGGACCGTGTCATGCGGCCCTTCTCGCAGGCGACCGCGATGCTGTCCAACGCCGCGCGCTCGCTCGCCAGCGGGACGGCCATGTACTGCCCGGATCCGCTCGCCGTCCCGCTCATGGCGATCGCCCGGACCATCGCGAGCGAACGCATCACCTACGTGCGTGCGGTCCCCTCGATGCTGCGACGGCTGGCTCGGGCCTGCCCGCCCGACGTCCGGTTCGACGACGTCCGGCTGATCGGTGGCGGGGGCGAGCCGATGCTCTGGTCGGATGTCGCCGACCTCCGCAGGGTCGTGCCGAAGGACTGCCTCATCTTCCACGGCTACGCCTCGACCGAGACCGGCCCCGTCGCCCGCCGGATCATCACGAGCGACGAGCCCATCGGGTCGGGGACACTGAGCGTCGGCCCCCCCGTCCGTGATCGCGACGTCTGGATCGACGCGGGCGATGGGCGGCCGGCCGGTCCCGGGACCGTCGGGGAGATCGTCGTCGAGGGTCCGCTGGGCACGGTCGACCCTCGCATCGAGGAGCTGCCCGACGGGCGGCAGCGCCTCCGCACCGGGGACCTCGGCGAGATGACCCCCGAGGGCGAACTCGTGCACCGCGGTCGAGCGGACCGGATGATCAAGATCGGCGGCGTCCGTATCGAGCCGGGTGCGGTCGAGGACCTGCTGCGCACCGCCCCCGGGGTCCTCGATGCCTGCGTCGTCCCGATCCGCATCGGGGAGCAGGACCAGCGCCTCGTCGCCCACGTCGTGATCGACGAGGCGGCCCCGCCCGACCCGACCGCGCTCAGGACGCGCGCGTCCGAGGGCCTCGTCGCGGCAGCGGTGCCGAGCCGCTTCGTGCTGCGCACGGACCCCCTCCCGACCCTGCCCTCCGGCAAGGTCGACCGAGCCGCCCTCGGTGCGCAGGGGGCCGCGTGGTCGAACGAGGCCACTGGGGGTCGCTGAACCGCCCGAGCGCCCGGCCCCCCCCAGCCACTAGGCTCTCTGGCACTTCTTCAGGGCCGCTGACTCCGCGCATCGTGCCGGGACACGGCCCGCCCCCCCCGAGCGCGGTCCGTGGACCGCGAGCGAGCAGGAGTGCCGCCATGTTCCGCCTGACCTCGATCCGAACGTTGCGCCCGATGCGCGCGACCATCACCGCGATGACGCTCGGACTGCTCCTGACGAGCGCCTGCAGCGGGGACGCGACGTCCGGGGCCGTGCCCGACACGGAGCCCGACACGGAGCAGGAGGCCCCCGCGACCTACGACGCGCTCCTCGCCGAGATCGCCGCGGAGGGCCTCGCGTCCGCCGACCGCAGCGCGTGGCTCGCGGAGCGCGCCGCGGACGAGGGTGAGGTCGTGCTCTACGGCGGCGGCGGGGACCCCGAGCTCTACGAGGCGCTCGAG
>JBEAQO010000178.1:0-4449 GCA_041163825.1 Actinomycetota bacterium
GCCAGGCGCGAGGCTCCGACGACCGCGTTCGATCTCCACGATCCGTGGTACCGCGACTTCGGTCATGTCGTGGTCGATGAGGCGCAGGACCTCTCACCGCTGCAGTGGCGATCGGTGTCGCGGCGCGGCGCGTACGCGACGTGGACCGTCGTGGGCGACCTGCACCAGCGATCGCGGGTCCGCGAGCCCTCGACCTGGGAGGCGATCGCTCGGCTCATCGGTCGGACGCAGGTCGACATCGAGCGGCTGCGGGTGAACTACCGGAGCCCCGCCGAGCACGTCCCGGTCGCGATCGCGGTCCTCGCCGCTGCAGGGCACGATCCCTCGGGACATCCCGAGGCGGTGCGACGATCGGGCCGATCGGCGAGGCTCGTCGTCGGCGACCCCGAGGCGCGGATCGTCGCGGTGGTCGCGCAGCGCCTGCGCGAGGCGGGCGGCACGCTCGCGATCGTCGCGCCCCCGGCGGCGTTGGGACCCATCCGGACCCGCCTGGAGCGAGGGCTCGACCCCGAGGCGCTCGAACGCGTCAGCCTGCACCTCCCGCGCGCGGTCAAGGGCCTCGAGTTCGACGACGTCATCGTCGTCGATCCCGCGACCATCGCCCGCGCGTCGTCCGTCGGTCTCCACGACCTCTACGTGGCGATCACCCGGGCCACGCGTTCCTTGACCGTCGTCGCGCGCTCCGCCTCCGACCTGCCCGGTGCCGAGCATCTCGAACTCGAAGGAGCGTCGGGAGCACCGCCCCCGGGCTGAGCGCGGCCCGAGGCGCGGGCGGGGACGACGCGGTGCCCGAGCGCGGTCGGTGTCGGCATCAGGGCCGGCATCAGAGCCGGCAGGCCAGGATGCCGGTGACGATGACGCCGCGTGCGCCGAGGTCGTAGAGACGGTCCATCGCCGAGTGGGTCTCCGCGCGCAGCACCATCGCCCGCACGGCCACCCACTCGGGGTCGTGCAGGGGGCTGACCGTCGGGGACTCGAAGCCGGGAGTGACCGCGCAGGCCGCATCGAGGTCCTCGCGTCGCACGTCGTACTCGACCATGACGTAGCGGCGGGCGATGATGACGCCGTTGAGCCGGCGGACGAACCCGTCGACCCGGGGCAGCGGCGTCCGACCGGCCCGCGCGATCAGGACGGCCTCGGACTCGAGCAGGGCGGCTCCGAGGGTCTCGAGGCCCGCCTGTCGCAGCGTCGTCCCGCTCGAGACGACGTCGGCGATGACGTCGGCGACCCCGAGGCGGACGGCCGTTTCGACCGCGCCGTCGAGCACGACCACGGTCGCATCGATGCCCCTGGCGGTGAGGTCGCGGCGGACGAGTCCCGGGTAGGAGGTCGCGATGCGCCGACCAGCCAGCTCCCCGGGCCCCGTCAGGGTCCCAGCGGGCGCGGCGTAGTGGAACGTCGAGCGTCCGAGACCGAGCGCGAGCAGTTCCTCCGCACCGCTGTCCGCATCGAGCAGGAGGTCTCGGCCCGTGATGCCGAGGTCGACCTCGCCTCCGCCGACGTACGTCGCGACGTCCCGTGGTCGGAGGAAGAAGAACTCGACGTCGTTGTCCGGATCGACGAGCACGAGGTCGCGCGCGTCGGTGCGCTGCCGGAACCCCGCCTCGCGCAGCATCGCGCTCGTCGGCTCGGCGAGCGTGCCCTTGTTGGGCAGGGCGACGCGCAGCATGCTCGGTCTCCGTCGGTCCAGGAGGACGATCCGTGTGTGGGGGGGGCAGTCCTAGAGGCGAGCGTAGACGTCGTCGACCTCGAGGCCGAGGGCGACCATCAGGACCTCGAGGTGGTAGAGGAGCTGTGCGATCTCCTCCGCCGTTCGGTCCGGTCCCTCGTGCTCGGCCGCGAGCCAGACCTCGCCCGCCTCCTCCAGGACCTTCTTGCCGATGGCGTGCACCCCGGCATCGAGCAGGGCGACGGTCCCCGAACCTGCGGGTCGCTCGGCCGCGCGCGTGCGGAGCAGCGCGTGGAGGCTCTCGAAGGTGTGCACCTGCCGCTCCTCGCTCCCGCGTCCCTGCCGACGTCCCCTGCCCGCGTCCCGGGCCCCGTTGCGGGCCGCTCCCGGCCGGGTGCCGCTCGGCGCCGGTGGCGCCTGCCACGATCCGTGTCGCGGCGAGGGGGAGGCTACTGCCGGCCGGTAGCGTCGGTCCGGCCCGGTGCGGATCGCCCGCGTGAGGGGCGCAGGAGGGTCGGACGTGAGCGAGCCGAGGGGGATGCCACCGGGAGGGGCCGAGCCGGACGAGCAGGAGGTGCGCGCCTACCTCGAGCGCCTGCGCTCCGCGCCGGTCGAGGAGGTCCTGGCCGAGCTGCTCTCGATCCTGCTCAGCGCGGCGCAGGTCAAGCTCGGGCGCTCGGATGCGCGCCTCCTCCTCGACGCGCTCGGTGCCATCGCCGAGGTGACCGACGGCCGCATCGACCGGGGTCTGCACGAACAGGTCACGAGCGCGCTCTCCCAGCTCCGCCTCGCCCAGGTCGAGGCCGAACGGCAGCTCGGCGCGCAGGTCGGGGAGGAGGCGGCGACCGGGGCCGCGGGCGCGACGGGGGTGCCCGGCGCTGCCGGTCCGGAAGGGAGCCCGTCGGAGGCGGCGCAGAGCGCACCGCCGAGCACGCCGCCCGGACGCTCGCGGCTCTGGGTCCCCGGGGCCTGAGGGCGACGCCCCGGAGCCCATCCCCGCGACCGTCGTCCGGTCCCCTGCGCCCACCGAGGGCCGGACCATCCTCCGCGTCACGCTGGTAGGCTCGCCGCACAACCGAGCAAGCGGTGCCGGCACCACGGCACCCACCCGGCAGGACGAGCGCCTCTCCGGGTCACCGCAGCGCCTCCCGGACGTGGTCCGGGTCGGTGCTCGCGTCGTGACCGGGCGGCCTCGATCGGGGCCGCCTTCGTGGTTCCCGGACGAGGTTCGGAGCGTGGCGCGGCGACGCTGGACCGGACCCCCGTCTGGGGACGGGGCCGACGAGGAGACGGACGGATCGACGAGCAGCGCAGGCTGAACGCGGACATCAAGGTGCCGAGGGTCCGACTCGTGGACGCCGACGGCACCCAGGTCGGCATCGTCCCCCTGGCGCAGGCGCTGCGACGGGCGCGCGAGCAGGACCTCGACCTCGTCGAGGTCGCGGCGCAGGCGGACCCTCCCGTCTGCCGGATCATGGACTACGGCAAGCATCGCTACGAGCAGGAGCAGAAGGACAAGGAGGCCCGCAAGCGGCAGAACCAGGTGGTCGTCAAGGAGATCAAGATGCGCCCCAAGATCTCCACGAATGACTACGGGACCAAGTCCGGGCACGTACGGCGGTTCCTCGCGGACGGCGCGAAGGTGCGCGCCTCGATCATGTTCCGTGGTCGCGAGATGGCGCACACCGAGCTCGGCCTGCGGCTCTTGCAGCGGCTCGCCAACGACATGAGCGACATCGCCACGATCGAGGCCGAGCCGAAGGTGGACGGCCGCAACATGGTGATGGTGCTCGCCCCCGCACGCGGAAGGATCCGGGCGGTCGCCGTCGGGCAGGCGGCCGCCGCCTCGGCCGCCGCGGAGGCCGCGGCCGATGCCGACCGCGAGCTCGCGGGGCTCGCCGACGACGGGCTCGCTCCGGTCGGGCCGGACGAGGGTCTCGACGGCGACGAGGCGGCGGCGGAGTCGGCCTGAGCCGGAGCAGGGAGCGTCGGACGCGGTCGCGTCGGACGGGATGGACGAGGAACCAGGACGGACGACCCCAGGGTCGAAGGACGGTCGAGGACATGCCGAAGCAGCGAACCCATAGCGGCACGAAGCGCCGCTTCCGCATCACCCGGACGGGCAAGGTGCTCACGCGCCAGCGCAACCGCAAGCACCTGCTCGAGGGCAAGTCGTCGTCGCGCAAGCGTCGACTCGCCGGTACGACCGAGGTGACGGGCGGCGACGCCGCGCGCATCAAGCGCCTCCTGCGAGGCTGAAGGCACCCCTCGGGGCGCACGACGAGCGGATGCGCGAGCATCCACGGAGGACGAGGACATGGCCAGGGTCAAGCGTGGGGTCCACGCGAAGAAGGCGCACCGCTCGGTGCTCGATCGCGCCAAGGGCTTCCGTGGCGCGCGCAGCCGACGGTTCAAGGTGGCGAAGGAGGCGGTCGCGCACGCCGAGCGCTACGCCTACCGCGATCGGCGGGCGCGCAAGGGGGAGTTCCGCCGTCTCTGGATCGCGCGCATCAACGCCGCGGCCCGCCAGGAGGGGCTGTCCTACAACCGTCTGATGCATGGGCTCAAGCTCGCCGGCGTCGAGGTCGACCGCAAGATCCTCGCGGACCTCGCGGTGCGCGACGCCGATGCCTTCCGCGCACTGGCGACGACCGCGCGCAGCGCGCTGGACGCCGAGGCCGCCTGATCCGCGCCCGCTCGCGCCCCGAGCCCATCGCACGCGGAGCGTCGTGGTGACCGACGAGCAGCGGCCCTCGGTCATCACCTCCGTCAGCAACCCC
>JBEAQO010000179.1:0-5093 GCA_041163825.1 Actinomycetota bacterium
GACGGCGACGAGGTCGCGCAACCACGAGGCGAGGTCGTCGAGCAGGATGCCGAGCGAGCGCTGCTGCTCGGCACGTTCGGCACGCTCGAAGCGCTTGGTGATGCGCTGCTTGACGCCCGGCGGCCACCCGCGGCCGTTCTCGACCCCGAAGGCCTCCTCGAGCCGCTCGAGCTCGGCGGCGTTGCGCTCCGCGAGGGGAGCGCTGCGTCCCTTCGCCCACGCGACGAGCTCCTTCGCGAGCGGGACGACGACGCCCGGCCCTGCGGCCACGAGCTCGTCCACGAGCCCGAGGTGCCGCTCCCGAGCGGCCGCGACGTCCGCGTCGGCGAGGTCGGTGACGCGCTGCGGCGAGCCCATCGCGGCACGCACGACCGCCGCGATGCGCGCCTCGGCGATGCCGAGCGAGCGCGCGTGCGCACCGAGCTCCTCGGGACCCCACGGCGCCAGGTCGAGCCGGCGACAGCGCGAGACCACCGTGTCGAGCAGACGAGCCTCGTCCTCGGCCTCGAGCACCCACACCACCGAGGCGGGCGGCTCCTCGAGGACCTTGAGGAACGCGTTCTGCGCCGCCTCGTTCATGCGGTCGGCCTCGATGACGCGCAGCACCCGCCGCGAGGCATCGGGCAGCGCCCGCATCGCGCTCGGGATCCACGTGCCGCGCACGTCCTCGACGAGGTGCGCCGCGCCCTCGCGCTCGAAGGCCTCGAGCGCGGGATGCACCCCGCGCGCGACCCGTCCGCAGGCCTCGCATCCCCCACAGGGCATCCCCCGCGCCGGCGGGGCGCCGCAGACGATCGAGGCGGTCAAGGCACGGGCGAGCGCGTCCTGACCGACATGGCGCGCGCCCACGAGCAGGATCGCGTGCGGCAGCGCGTCGTCAGCGACCGCCGCGCGCAGCGCCGCGACGACCGCGTCCTGCCCGATGACCGCGTCCCAGTCCGCGGCCGCCCCTGCGTCGGACCTCGCCGCCGTCCCCGCGCGGGTTCCTCGGGCCGTCCCGGCGGCTGTCGCCGGGTCCACGCTCATCGGACGGCCGGGGTCGGCGCCGGGACCGAGGCCCGGGAGGGCACGGTCGACACCGATCCGACGAGGGGTTCGACGGCCTCGAGCACCCGCGCGGCCAGCGCGTCGACGGCATCCCGTGCGTCGAGCACCAACCAGCGCGCCGGTTCGGCCGCGGCGCGGCGCCGGTACGAGGCGGCGGCCTCGGCGTGGAAGTCGGTGCCGGCGGCCTCGAGCCGATCGTGGGCTCCGCTCGCGGCGGCGCGATCGAGGCCCTCGGTCGGCTCGACGTCGAGGAGCACGGTGAGATCGGGACGCAGCCCGACCGTCGCCCAGCGGTTGAGCGCCGCGACCGCGTCCTCGCCGAGCCCGCGGCCAGCCCCCTGGTAGGCGATCGAGGAGTCCGCGTAGCGGTCGGAGAGGACGACGACACCGTCCTCGAGGGCCGGCAGGATGACCTCCTCGACGTGCTGGGCGCGCGCGGCGGCGAAGAGGAGCGCCTCGGCGCGGGCCCCCATCGCCTCCGGGCCGTGGAGCAGCACCTCACGCACCGACTCACCGACGGCGGTGCCGCCGGGCTCGCGCGTCACGAGCACGCGGTGCCCCGCGGCCTCGAGGGCATCGGCGAGCCGCGCGATCTGCGTCGACTTGCCCGAGCCGTCCCCACCCTCGAACACGATGAACGCACCGGCGGCCCCGCGCCGGCGACGCGAGTCGAAGCGGTCGGGTCGCACCACCGGCGTGACCGGAAGGCGCGCCTCCTCGTCGGCCAGCGGCCTCGAGAGCGCGCGCCAGGTGAGGGCGGCCCCGACCACCACCGCCACCCCCGTCGCGAGCAGCGTGAAGCGGATGCCTCCGAAGGCGTAGGGGTAGACGAGCGCGGTCGTCCCATCGGCGAGCTCGGTCGGGACCCGCGTCTCACGGCCGACGAGGCCGATCGTGACGGGCGTGCCGATGCTCGCCCCGAAGATGGCGATCTTCACGCCCGAGCCGAACGCCGCGAAGGTCCGGCCGCGCAGCTCGTCGTCGACCCGCTGCTGGAGCACCGTGTAGCCGACGACGAAGGCGACGCCGGTGGACGCGCCCATCAGCGTCGCCGGGACGGCGGCGACCACCAGCACCGGGGAGGCGGCCAGCGCCGAGAGCGCGGCCCCCGCGATGAGGATGGCGGGGGCGAAGAGTCGCTCGGGGCCCATGCGCCGTGCCAGGGGTGCCGCGGCGAGGAGGCCGAGGACGAGCCCGCTGCCGACGATGGCGACGAGCACACCGAAGCCGGAGGGGCCGGCACCGATGAGGTCGGCGAAGAACTCACCGACCGTGATCACGACACCGGCGCCGGCCGCCGCGACCATGACGCCGAGGACGAAGGGCCGGATGATGGGATGGCGCCCGATGAACTCGAGGCCCTCGCGGAACTGCGACCACACCCCGGGACCGCCCGGCTCCAGCGCGGAGGCCGTCGGTCGACGCGAGAGCGGGACGACGGCGATCAGCAGCGCCGAGATCCCGAACGAGGCGGCGTTGACCCAGATCGGCAGCGCCATCGGGCGGGTGGCGAGCAGCGAGCCCTCCGGACCGATGCGGCTCGCCACCTCGACGAGGAGCGCGTAGAGGAAGCCGGCGATCGGCAGGGTCCCGTAGGTGACGACGAGGTTGACCTGGTTCGCCTCGACGAGCTGGCTCCGGCGCACGAGCGTCGGGAACACCGCGTCCTTGGCCGGGGCGAACATCGCGGAGAGCAGCTCGATGACGAGCGTCGCGAGCACGAGCGTGAACACCTCGTCGGTGAACGGGATGAGCGCCATGACGACGCCCCGTCCGATGTCGGTGGCGATCATCACCCGCTTGCGGTCCCAGCGGTCGACGAACACCCCCGCGACCGGCCCGAGCAACAGGCTCGGGAGCACCCGGGCGGTCATCACGCCCGACACCGCGAACGCGGCCGCCCGGGTCGGTCCGAGGATGCTCGCGGTCAGCGCGATGATGGCGAGGAAGCCCATCCAGTCGCCGAGGGTGGACGCGAACGTCGCGGCGACGATGTTGCGGAACGGACGCGAGGAGAACAGCGGACGCACGACCGTGCGGCCCTCGGGGTCCTGTTCGTCGGCGCTCATGCGGTCACCCTACCGGCGGGGGCTCCGCCGACCGCCGGACGCTCAGGCGATCGCCGCGTCGCTCCCGGCCCCGCGCGCACCACCGCGGCCCTTCTTCGCCGTGGCGGCCGCCTTCCTGGCCGCGGCCTTGCGGACGGCCGGCTGACGGCCGGTGCCGCCGACGCCACCCCCGGTCGCGGTCGCCTCCTTGGCGGTCCGCCCCTTCGCGGCAGCCGCCTTCGCCGCCCGCTTCTTCGCCGGAGCCTTCTTCGCCGGAGCCTTCTTGGCGGGCCGCTTCTTCGCCGGGGCCTTCTTCGCCGGGGCCTTCTTCGCGGCGCGCTCGCCGCCGTTCGCGCCGTCCCCGCCCTCCGCACCGTCCGCCCCGTCCGCGCCGTCCTTCGACGCGAAGCGGCCGCGCCCCGGGCGCTTGGCCGGCGGGGCCTGTGTCCCGATGAGCGTCAGCTCGATCGGCATCGGCGGCTCCTCGACGGCGATGGGTTCGCCGCCGAGCTCGGGGTCGAAGGGCGCGACGCCGTCGACGACCGTCCACGTCGCGACCGTCGGGAGCTCGAAGTCCTCGAGCGCGAACACGTGCTGCTCGACCGGGTGCGCGCACACCGCGATCGGCTCGCGGCGGTTGCGCGGCGGCTGACGCAGCGGCGCCCCGCACTCGGGGCACGGCGAGGCGAGCGGGAGCGACCACACCGCGAAGACGTCGTCGGGGTAGCCGGTCGAGCCGACGAAGGGCTTGCCGTAGCGCGACGTGCGGAGCTCCATGAACACGTTCGGGTCCGTCGGCGAGCGGAACGGGCGCACGACGCCGTCCTCGTCGCGGTACATCAGCCGCTGCTGGAGCCCGCGGATGCCCTTGCAACCCGGGTAGTCGACGCAGCTGTAGAAGCGGCCGTAGCGACCGGAGCGCAGGAGCATCGGCTGGTCGCACTTCGGGCAGCGCACGCGCTCGTCGGGCTCGGCCTCGGCCTCGGGCTCGCCGACGGTGCCGTCGGCCTCGAGCGGGAGCGTCCCGTCGCAGTCGGGCCAGCGCGAGCACGAGGCGAACCACGACTTCGACTTGCCGGAGAACACCCGCTCCATCGGCGCGCCGCAGAGGTGGCAGTCGGTCGGCACCTTGAGCGGGAGGCGCGGGCGCTCGGGCTTGCGCTCGCGCACCCACTCGTCGACCTCGTCGAGGAACGCGGTGACGGTCCGGCCCCACACCGCCTCGCCGCTCGCGATCTCGTCGAGCGTCTCCTCCATGCGAGCGGTGAAGTTGACGTCGACGATCTCGGGGAAGTGGACCTTCAGGAACGCGACGACGACCTCACCGAGCGCGGTCGGGAAGAAGCGTCGCGACTCCTTGATGACGTAGTCGCGCTGCTCGAGCGTGGAGATGATCGAGGCGTACGTCGAGGGTCGACCGATGCCGAGCTCCTCCAGGACCTCGACGAGGGTCCGCTCCGAGAAGCGCGGCGGAGGGCTCGTCTCGTGACGCTCGGGCTGGATCGAGGCCAGCGTGAGCGCCTGGCCCTCGGTCAGGTCGGGGAGCCTGGACTCGGACTCGTCGTCGGCGGTGTCGTCCTCGTCGCGGGCCTCCCGGTAGGCGCGGAGGTAGCCGTCGAAGCGCTCGACCTGCCCGCTGACCCGGAACACGAGCTCGCCGCCGGCGTCCGAGCCGACCACGTCGACCGAGACGCGGTCGAAGACCGCCGGGGCCATCTGGGTCGCGACCGTGCGCTGCCAGATGACCTCGTAGAGCCGGGCCTGCTCGTTGGTCAGGTAGCGGCGGATGCGCTCCGGCGTGCGCTCGATCGAGGTCGGACGGATCGCCTCGTGGGCCTCCTGCGCCCCCTTGGCGGTCGTCGCGAAGCGCCGCGGCTCGTCGATGGTGTAGCGCTCGCCGTAGGTGTCGCGGACGAACGCACCGATCTCGGTCAGTGACTGCGCGGAGAGGTTGAGCGAGTCGGTCCGCATGTAGGTGATGAGACCGGTCGGCTCGCC
>JBEAQO010000180.1:0-4172 GCA_041163825.1 Actinomycetota bacterium
ATCGTCACCAACCTCACCCACCACCTCTGGCGCGGCATGCTGCGCGAGCACGACCTGCCGTTCCTCAAGGTCGAGCTCCTCCGGGACAACCCCCTCGGGGTGGACACCGCCGACTGGCAGGCGGAGCTCGCGCCGGACTGGGTCCGCATCATCGAGCGCCATCTCGCGCGCGTCGGGAGGACCGCCCCGTGACCGTCGACGACGACCCGTGGAGCGCACCGACCGGGGCACCTCGACCGTTGCTCGGGCCGCTCCTCGCCCGTCTGCCCGCGGCGCGGCTTCGGCGGGTCGTTCCCGACCTGCGTCGTGCCACCGGTCGCGCCCTGCTCGCCCTGGCCCGGGCCCGTCGCGCCGTCCTCGACGTCCTCGCCCCACTGGCCCTCGTCGTCCGGAGCGCGAGGGCCCTGCCCGTGCGGCTCGGAGGGAGCCGGCGGGAGCGGGCGCTGCGATCGGCGGTGGCGCTCACCGCCTCGAAGCGGACCGCCGCGCGTGTCGGCCGCCCGGCGGGCGAGCTCGTCACCGCGGTCGTCGTGACCCGGGACCAGCCGGTGCACCTCGACCGGCTCCTTCGGGCGCTCGCCGGCCTCGGCGTGCCGGTGGTCGCGGTCGCGAACGCCGCGAGCCCGGCGACGCGGGAGCTGCTCGACCTGCGGCCCCTCGTCCGCACCGTCGCGACACCGCACGTGAGCTACTCGGCGGCGAACAACCTCGGCCTCGCCGAGGTCGACACCGAGTGGGTGCTGCTCATCAACGACGACGTCGAGCCGGTCGGCGCGACCTGGCTGGACGAGCTCCTCGAGGCGGCCGATGCCGGCACCGTCGCGGTCGGTGCGCAGCTCGTCCACGCGCGTCGTGGGGTGCTCGGCGGGTCGGCGACGGACCTGACCGTCCAGCACGACGGGATCGACTTCGAGGTCACGCGCGCCGTCCCGCGCCCGCGTCATGTCGGCCGCGGTTCGGTGCCGGAGGTCACCCGAGCGGCCGAGGACGTCCCCGCCGCCACGGGTGCGTGCCTGCTCGTGCGCACCGCCCCCTTGCGCGCCATCGGTGGCCTCGACGAGGGGTACGAGTTCGGCATGGAGGATGTGGACCTCTGCCTGCGCCTGGCCGAGCACGGGCGGGTGCGCATCGCGCACCGTGCCGTGCTGCTCCACCACGAGGGAGCGACGCGGCTGCGGGACGATCGGCGTCAGCGCCGGGCGCGCCAGCGCGCGAACCGGCGTCGCTTCGACGAGCGGCACGGTCCGGCCCTGCGGGGATTGGTCGCACTCGACCGGCTCGCCGGGACCGGTCGGTGGTCGGCCGAACCGCTGCGGGCGCTGGTCCTCGGGCCGCTCGACGACGGCCATCGTGCGGCGTACGAAGCCGCGGGCGTGCGCGCCCTCACCGAGGCGGCACGCCGGTTCCCCGTCGACCTCGTCATCGTGCGTCGACCGCTCGGGACGACGGCCGGCGCCGATTCCAGCGTCCTCGACCGGGGTCGGCTCGTGCCCGGGCGCCGCGATGCCGCCGGCGTCGGCCTCGTGCTCGACCTCACGGAGGTCGTCGATGACGCCGACCCGTCCCCGGGCGCGACGCTGGCCGACTGGGCGCGCAGCGGCTGGTTCTCCCACGCGGACCTGGCGCTCGTGCCGGGACGCGCGATGGCGCGCCGGGTCGCCGCCATCGATCCGACGCTGCCCTGTCGGGTCGTCGGTGGGCTCGATGCCGGCCCGCTGCGCGCCGCGCTCGAGGGGCTGTTCGCCGCGCCCTGGTGGAGCCTGCGGATCGGGGCGCCCGACACCGCGACCGCGCGACGTTGGGGCGACGGCCCGTTCGCGTCCGCGCTCGCTCGCGAGCTCCGGGCACAGGGCGCCGTCGCTCGGGTGACGCCCGCCTCGGGCTGGGGGCGCACCGATGCGACCGTCGACGTCGTCGTCACGCTGCGCGGTCGTGGGGTCGGACCGCGCGGTGCCGGGCAGCGCGAGGTCCTCTGGGTCATGAGCCATCCGGAGGACGTGAGCGATGCGGAGCTCGATCGGGCCGACCTCGTGCTCGCCGCATCGGCCCGGTCGGCTCGCGCCCTGGGCGCGCGCACCCGGACGACCGTGCGCGTCCTGCCCCAGGCGGCGGACGGTCGCACCTTCGTCCCGGGCGACGCGGATCCGGCGCTGGCGAGGGAGGTCCTCTTCGTCGGCAACTCCCGAGGGGTCGCTCGTCCGGTCGTGCTCGCGGCCATCGCGGCACGCCTGTCCGTCGCGATCGTCGGTGGGGACTGGCAGCCGTTCGTCCGCCGCCGCCACGTCGTCGCGCGCCGCGCCGAGGGGGCGGCGCTCGCGGCGCGGTACCGCTCCGCGGCCGTGGTGCTCAACGACCACTGGGCGGGCATGCGCGAGCAGGGGATCGTCAGCAACCGCGTCTTCGACGTGCTCGCGTGCGGCGGGGTGGTCGTCTCTGATGACGTCGCGGACGTCGACCGCCTCCTCGGCGGGGCCGTCGTGACCTGCGCCGGCCCGGAGGAGGTCGGCCCGACGGTGCGCCGGTTGCTCGAGGACCCGGTCGAGCGGCGACGCCGGGCCGAGCGCGGCGTGCGCATCGTGCGCGAGGCGCATCTCCTGGAGCACCGCGCCGCGGAGCTCGTGCGCCTCGTCGGCGGGCTCGGGTCCGAGGCGCGGTCGGGCCGTCGGTCCCGGAGGTGAGCGCACCGCGCGTGCTCGTGATGACGACGGTCCACGTCGCGGACGATGCGCGCATCGCGCACCGGGGGATCGCGAGCATGGTCGCGGCGGGGATGCGGGTGGCCTACGCCGCGCCCTTCGGCGCGACCGGCGCCGACCTGCCGGCGACGCTCGCCGCCATCGAGCGCATCGACCTGCCCCGCGCGCAGGGACGACGGCGCCTGCGGGCGCTCGCCGCTGCGGTGGGCCTGCTCCGGCGGCGCGGCGCCGAGCACGACCTCATCGTCGTCCACGACCCGGACCTCGTCCTGGCGGTCCTGCTCGCCGGCGTCGGGAGGCTGCCGCCGGTCGTGTGGGACGTCCACGAGGACGTCGTCGCCTCCCTGCCGGAGCGGACCTGGCTCCCGGGCATCCTTCGGGCCCCCGCGCTCGGGCTGGCGCGCCGGCTCGAGCGTTGGGCGGAGCGTCGACTGCGGCTCGTCCTGGCCGAGGAGGGCTATCGGGGCCGATTCATGCGGGAGCACCCGGTCGTGCGCAACCTGCCGCCGACGCCGACCCTGGGGTCGGACCCGGCACCGCCGGCGAGCGACGCAGATGGGGACGGACCACCTCCGCTCCGCGTGGTGCACGTCGGTCGGCTCTCCCGCGGCCGCGGGGCGATGGAGCTCCTGGAGCTCGGGGTGCGCCTCGCCCGCCACGGCATCGCGCTCGAGCTCGTGGGGACGCCCGACGACGAGCTCGCGTCGGCGATGGAGCGCGCCGCGGCCGCTGGGACCGTGGTCCTGCACGGGCGGATGGCCAACGATCGGCTGGGGGAGGTGCTCGTCGGGGCGCTGGCGGGGCTCGCCCTGCTGCACGACCTCCCCAACTACCGCGTCTCCCTGCCGACCAAGGTCGTCGAGTACCTCGTGCACGACCTGCCCGTGGTCGCGACGCCGCTGCCCGAAGTGGTCCGGCTCGCCGAGCGGGTCGGCGGCATCGTCACCGTGCCCTTCGGTGACGTCGATGCGGCCGAGGCGGCGCTGCTGCGCCTCTCGCGCGATGCCGAGGAGCGGGCACGGCTGGCGGACGCGGGTCCGCGCGCCCGGCGGGAGCTCGTGTGGGAGCCCGAGGGGGAGCGGCTGGTCGCGCTGCTGGCAGGCTGGGCGCGGGAGGGTGCCGGATGAGTCGCGGCGAGGTTCTCGAGCCGCCGGGGCGTTCGTTGCCGCCGCTGCCCGAGCGCGTGCGACGCGCCGTCGTCATCCCCGCGCTCGACGCTGCCGACCTGCTGCCCGGATGCCTCGAGCGCGTGCTGGCGGGGCTGCGCCCGGACGACGAGGTCGTCGTCGCCGCGGGGGATGACGAGAGTGCGGCGGCCGTGCGCGAGGTCGACGATCCTCGCGTGCGGATCGTCGACAACCCGCGAACCGCCACGCCGACGGCGCTCAACCTCGCGATCGCCGCGACGAGCGCCCCGGTCGTCGTGCGGGTCGACACGGCATCGCGCGTCCCGCCCGGTTACGTCGATCGGGTCGA
>JBEAQO010000181.1:0-7816 GCA_041163825.1 Actinomycetota bacterium
CCGCGAGGAGGGCGCTCGTGCCGGCGTTCGCCGGGTGGGCCTTGGCGACCACCGGACAGCCCGCTGCGATGGCCGACGCGGTGTCGCCGCCCGCCACACCGAACGCGAGCGGGAAGTTCGATGCGCCGAACACGGCGACCGGCCCCGTGGGCACGACCGTGCGGCGAAGGTCCGGGGTCGGCGGCACCGTCGACGCGTCGGCGTGGTCGATGACGACCCCGAGGTGCCCGCCGTCGCGCACGACGCGGGCGAAGAGGCGCAGCTGGTTCGTCGTTCGAGCCCGCTCGCCGGTCAGCCGCGCGACATCGAGCCCGGACTCGCGGGCGGCGAGCTCGATGAGCGCATCCCCGAGCGCCTCGATGCCCTCGGCGATCGCATCGAGCAGGACGGCGAGGCGATCGGGGGTCGCGGCGGCCAGCACGGGTGCGGCGGCCGCCGCGGCAGCGACCGCGGCGGAGAGCTCGGCGGCGCTCGTCTCGGCGTGCTCGGCGATGATCGCGCCGGTGGCCGGATCGTGGGTCGTGAACCTCGATGCGGTCGGGGTCATCGGAGGAGCCTCCCGAGTTCGACGGGTGTCAGGACCGGTCGCCGCGAGAGCGCGCCCGCGTCGGAGGGCGGCGCACCGGTCGCGGCCTCGAGCAGCGCAGCGACGTTGGGCGCGCAGATCCGCCCCTGGCAGTAGCCCATGCCGCAGCGTGTCGTCAGCTTGATGCTCCGCAGGTCGCCCGCGCCCCGTCCGGAGATGGCAGCGTCCACCTCCCCGCGCGTCACCTCCTCGCAGCGACACACCACCGTGTCGGGTCCTGCCCAGGTGCTCGCTGCCGTCGGCACCTCGAGGACGCGGGAGAGGGCGGCGACGAAGGGCTCGTCGCGACGCCGGAGTCGCCGCGCCCGTTCGAGGCGTCGCCGGTCCACCGACGCCCCGAGCGCCGCGGCCGCGGCGAGCCCCGCGATCGTCCCCTCGTGCGCACCGACCTCGCCGCCGGCGATGCCACAGACCTCTCCGGCGGCCCACACGCCCCTGACGTCGGTCGCCTGGTCCGCGTCGACCGCGACGGCGGGCACGACCCCGCCGGTCACCCGACAGCCGAACGCGAGCGCCACGGCGAGGTCCGGCGCGAAGCCGTGCGAGGTCGCGAGCGCATCCGCCGAGCACGTGCGCTCGGAGCCCGCGATCGGCCGCCAGTCGTCGTCGAGCCGAGCGAGGACAACCTCCTCGACGCGACCGTCGCCGTGCGCGGCGATCGCCGCGGTCCTGCTGCGCACCACGATGCCGTGCCGCGCGAGGCGTGCGGTGTAGCGCGCACCCTCGACCAGCTTGGGGACCGGGAGGGCGGGCAAGCCGCCCGCGATCCAACGCGTCCGCGCGGCGGCATCGGTGACCGCGACGAGCCCCGCACCGCTGGCAGCGAGCGCTGCGGCGACGGGGAGCAGCAGGGGCCCGGCCCCGGCGACCACGACCGCCCGACCGGGGAGCACCCCCTGGCCCTTGAGCAGCGCCTGCGCCCCTCCGACGGTCAGCACCCCGGGCAGGTCCCAGCCCGGGAACGGCACGGTCCGCTCGTGCGCGCCGGTCGCGAGCACGAGCGCCTCCGAGACGACCGTGCCGAGGGTCGCATCGTCGGTGGCGAGCGCGAGCCCCGCCGTCCCGGTGCGGGCGGCCCAGACCCGCACGCCCGATGCGATCCGCACGTCGGGCAGGGCGGCCAACGTCGTGACCTCGCGCGCGAAGCGGGCACCGGAGGCGTCGAGCCCATGGGGCCGTGCTGCGCCGAGCCCGAGCGCCTCCCGGCGGTGCAACTGGCCGCCGGGCCGCTCCGCCTGGTCGAGGACGAGCACGGGGACCCCGACCGATGCGGCCGCGCTCGCGGCCGCGACGCCGGCCGGGCCGGCACCGAGCACGACGAGCGGGGCGCGCGTCACGCTGCCGTCCGCCATCACGTCGTCATCCCGTCGCCCGGTGCGAGCGTGTGCTCCAGCGCGTGCGGGACGATGCGCTGGCCCGGCGCTGCGGGCGTGAGGCAGGCGCGCACGACCCCGACGTCCTCGACGGTGACGAGGCAGTCGAAGCAGGCGCCGATGCCGCAGAACAGCCCGCGCGGCCGCCCCCCGACACGCGTCGTGCGCAGTGCACGCACGCCCGTCGCGAGCAGCGCCGCCCCGATGGTCTCCCCGCGGTGCGCGAGGACCTCGCTGCCCTCGAAGGTGAAGGTGAAGGCCGGTCCGCGGTCGAGTGCGCGCCGGTCCCCGGCACCGCGCACGCGCAGGTCGTCGGTGTGCGTCCCGGTGCTGCGGGAGGGCTCGGTCGGCTCGGGGTCAGGCATCGGCGGCCTGCGGAGCGAGGGCGGCGCGGTCGGCCGCGAAGGGCGAGAGGTCGAGGGGTGGAGGGCTCCCGGTCAACAGCGCCGCGATGGCGAGACCGGTGCCGGGGGCGAGTCCGATGCCCGCGCCCTCGTGCCCGGTCGCGTGCCACAGCCCCTCGACCTCGGGGTCGGGGCCGATGATCGGCAGGTGGTCGGGGACCCACGGCCGGAAGCCGACGTAGACGCGCAGCAGGCTGGCGCGCGCCAGCACGGGGAAGAGCCGCACGGCCTTGGCCGCGATGCGCCGGACGATGTCGAGGTCGATGGATGGGTCGAAGCCGACGAGCTCCCGGCTCGAGCCGAGCAGGATCGTGCCCGACGCCGTGCCCTCGACGACGGCGGAGGTCTGCGCTTCGGCCGTGTCGGCGACGAGCGTGTCGACGTAGTCGGCCTCGTAGACCTTGTGGTGGACGAGGCGCGGAAGGGGTTCGGTGACGAGCAGGTGGCCCTTGCGGGGCCGCACGGGGAGGTCGCTGCCGGCGAGCCGTGCGACCTCCGGGCTCCACGGTCCCGCGGCGACGACGACGTCGCGGCTGGCGATCCGACCGCGCGAGGTGACGACCGCGGCGACGCGGCCGTCCCGCTCGCGCTCGATCGCGGTGACCTCGGCGCCGGCGACGACGTGCGCGCCGAGCCGGCGTGCCTCGGCGAGCAGCGCCGAGGACGCGAGCACGGGCTGGACCTGCGCGTCCTGCGGGTAGTGCGCGCCGACCTCGAGGTCGTCTGCGAGCTCGGGCTCGAGCGCTCGCAGCCCAGCGCCGTCGAGCACCTCGACCTCGACGCCGGCGGCGCGCTGACCCTCGGCCAGACGCGCGAGCGCGTCCCCACCGTCGCGGCGCGTCGACACCGCGATGCCCCCCTTGGCCTCGAACTCGAAGGGCTGCGTCAGCTCGCGTGCGTGGTCGTGCCAGCGCGCGACGCTCGCGAGCGCGAGGTCGAGCTCGGGGCCCGGCGGCTTGTCGGAGACGAGCACGTTGCCCTCGCCCGACGCGGTCGTGCCCGAGGTGAGGTGCCCCCGGTCGACGAGCGCGACGTGCCGCCCGAGCCGCGCGAGCTCGTAGGCGCAGGCCGCGCCGACGACGCCCGAGCCGATGACGACGACATCGGCGCGGCCGGGCGCGTCGTCGCTCGTGACCGCGCCACGTCGGGTGCCCATCCGGCTCAGCACGCCCGTGGCGAGGGCGCGGGTCCCGTCGTGGTGAGGAACCCGGCCGGGAACGGGTCGTCGGGGTCGAGCTGCCAGGTCGCGGTGCCGCTGATCCAGGCACGTCCGCGGATGGTCGGCACGACGGCCGGCCGTCCGGCGACCTCGGTCTCGGCGACGAGCGTGCCGGTGAAGCGCGAGTCGATCAGGGACGCGTGGACGTAGGGCTCGCCGAGCGCGAGCTCGCCGCGGTGATGCAGGAGGGCGAGGCGTGCTGAGGTGCCGGTGCCGCAGGGGGAGCGGTCGATCCATCCGGGATGGATGACCGTGGCGGAGCGGCCGGAGACCTCGGGGTCCCCGGGCGCGGTCACGACGAGGTGCTCGATGCCGCGGATGCGCGCGTCCTCGGGATGGGTCGGCGCGATGGCCGCATCGGCCGCGGCGATGACCGCCATCCCGCGCCGAACGAGCTCGTCGGCGTTCGCGGGGGCGAGCTCGAGGCCGAGGCGCTCGGCGGGGACGAGCGCGTAGAAGTTGCCGCCGAAGGCGACGTCCACGACGACCTCGCCGAGGCCGGGGACCTCGAGCGCGACATCGGTCGCGTGGACGAACGAGGGGACGTTCGTGATCGTGACGGCCGCCGCACGGCCGTCGACGACCTCGACCTCGGCGGTGACGAGCCCCGCCGGGACCTCGAGCCGGAGCGTCGTCACCGGCTCCGTGACCTCGACCATGCCGGTCTCAACGAGCACCGTCGCGACCCCGATGGTGCCGTGGCCGCACATCGCGAGGCAGCCGGAGACCTCGATGAAGAGCACGGCCGCGTCGGCGTCGTCGCGGGTCGGGGGCTGCAGGATGGCACCCGACATGGCGCCGTGCCCGCGGGGCTCGTACATCAGCAGGGTGCGCAGGTGGTCGAGCTCGCGTTCGAAGTGGTCGCGACGTTCGAGCATCGTCGTCCCGGGGATGGTCCCGATGCCACCGATGACGACACGGGTCGGCATGCCCTCGGTGTGCGACTCGACGGTGGAGAGCGTGCGGACCGACCTCACGCGCCGACCGCGTCGATGATCGCGCGCACCTGACGGGTCACCGTCGCCGCGTCCTCGGGTGGGAGGGGCAGCCGCGGCGGACGCGTCGGTCCGCCACCGGGCGCGCCGACGAGGTCGATGCCGAGCTTGATCGCCTCGACGAAGCGCGGGCCCGCGTCCCAGCGAAGTGCTGGGAGCATCGTGCGGTAGAGGTCGCGGACGGCCGCGACGTCGCCGGCGGCCCCGGCCTCGAAGATCCGGACGGTCTCGCGCGGGAACGCGCCGGTGAAGCCACCGACCCAGCCGACCGCGCCCATCAGCGCGGACTCGAGCGCGAGGTCGTCGGAGCCGCACAGCACCTCGAGGTGCGGGGCGCGCTCGATGATCTCGGACACGCGACGCACGTCCCCGGAGAACTCCTTGACCCCGACCACGCCGTCGATGTCGCCGAGCTCAGCGATGAGCTCGGGGGTGAGGTCGATGCGGGTCGAGAACGGGTTGTTGTAGACCATCACGGGCAGGCCGACGGCCGCCACCGCGCGGAAGTGGGCGATGAGCTCGGCGCGGGTCGGCAGGTGGTTCGTCGGCGGCAGGAGCATGACGCCGGTCGCGCCGAGGCCGGCGGCGTGCTCGGCATGGGCGACCGAGATGCGCCACGACGGCGACGAGACGCCCGGGGTGAGCATCGCGGTCCCACGTGCCTCGGCGGTCGCCTCGACGACGGCGCGGCGCTCATCGACGGAGAGCGACTCGTACTCGCCGAGCGAACCGCAGGGGATCAGCCCGTGCATGCCGCGTTCGACGAGCCAGGCGCAGTGGGCGCGGTGGCGGTCGAGGTCGAGCGCGCCGTCCTCGCGGAAGGCGGTCGACAGCGCGACGTGCACGCCATGGAACGTGGACACGGATGGCCTCCCGAGCGTCCGGGCGCCGAGCGGGACGGCCCGACGTCGGGACGGACGGTAGCGACGCGGCCGACGGCGGTCGCTGCGGGCTCCCGACCGCGGCTCGGCCCCAGGGTCGCCGGCCGGAACCGGAGCCGGAGCCGGGACCGGGGCGGAGGCGAGGACGATGCTGGACTGGCACGCCGAGGGCGGCGGCCCGAGCCGCTTCCTGGACCTCGCCGGGCCCGCCGGCTCGCCGCTCGTCGTCCTGCTCCATGGGGGCTGGTGGCGGGCGCGCCACGACCTCTCGCTGATGGTGCCGCTCGCGGAGCACCTGATCGCGCGCGGCTGGAGGGTGGCGAACGTCGAGTTCCGGCGCATCGATGGTGATGACGGTGGGTGGCCGACGACGCTCGAGGACGTCCTCGATGCGCTCGATCTGCTCACCGAGCTCGGTGAGGGTCGGCCGACGCTCGTCGGCCACTCGGCGGGTGGATACCTCGCGCTGCTCGCGGCGACCCGGCGCGACGTCGCCGGTGTGGTCGCGCTGGCGCCGGTCACCGACCTCGTCGCCTGTGCGGAGGCCGGCCTCGGTGAGGGCGCGACCCCGTCCTTCGTCGGCGGCTCGCCGGGCGAGGTCCCGGATGCCTACCGCGCGGCCTCGCCGATCACGAACCTGCCCGTCCGTGCGCCCGTGCTCGTCGTGCAGGGCGATGCCGACGTGCGCGTCTCCGCGGTGCACGCGGAGCGCTTCGTCGTCGCGGCGCGCGCAGCCGGGGACGTGGGCGAGCTCGTGAGCCTCGCGGGTGGCGACCACTTCGTCGTCGTCGACCCATCCGCGTCCGTGTGGCGGCAGGTCGAGGCATGGATGACGCGTCCTGGTCGCTGAACGACGCCGCTGCGCCGTGGTCCCGGACCTGCGGTCGGTGCGTCAGGCGGTCGACTCGTCAGTCGGGGTCCTGGCCGAGCGCGAACCCGGCATCGAGCTCGTCGGCGGCGTAGGCCCGGAACGCGATGATGGTCTCGGAGCCGATGACCCCGGGCACGCGGTTGATCCCTGCGGTGACGACGTCGGCGATCGACTCGGCGTCGGGGACCCGGAGCCGGACGATCAGGTCGTAGCGTCCGGTCACCGAGTGGACCTCGGTCACCCCGTCGAGCCGTCAGAGGGCCTCGGCGGCCTCCGGGATGCGGTCGACCTCGATGTCGAGCATCACGAACGCGGTCAGCATCGGCGTCCTCCCGGGCCGGTCGAGCGCACGGGTGGCGCCGGCCGTGCGCTTCGGGCAGCCTTCGGCACGGGGCTCGTGCCGCAGGGGCCGTGGTCCCGGACCGGGTCGCCGATGGCCCGACGAGGGTCCGCGGCGGGACCGGGGGAGGAGAGGGAGCATGGAGGAGGTCGCCTGCCCGGTGTGCGGGGTGGTGCAGTGGCCGAGCGACGACTGCATCGCGTGCGGGCATCCGCTCGGTGGTGACACGGAGCCGGATGCCCTCGACCCCGACGAGCGGTTCGTCGAGGGGCTCGGTGAGGACGAGCTCGATGACGTCCCGGTGGCGGACGACGAAGGTGCGGGCGACGGTCCGTACTGAACGCGCCCGGGTCCGCCGGGTGGCGCCCGAGGCCGGCCCGGCCCGGCCCTGCGATCAGCCGGTCCGCTCCAGGAGGGCGCGAGCGGCGCGCTCGACGTCGTCCTCGCCGAGCAGAACGAGATCGGCCGCCGGGCCGAGCGGGACGTAGCTGTCCATCGATCGCACCGACGCGATGCGGACGGTCGGCACGTGCTCGGCCAGGTGGGCCACGACCGCGTCGGCGATGCCCCCGGCGGTCGCTCGGCACTCGTCGGCGACGAGCACGCGGCCGATCGCGCGCGCATGCGCCTCGATGGCGTCGAGGGGCAGCGGGGCGAGCCAGCGGAGATCGACGACACGGGCGCGCAGCCCGTCGCCGGCGAGTCGATGCGCGGCCCGCAGCGCCATGCGCACCCCGTTGCCGTAGGTGAGGACGACGACATCGGCCGCACCGTCGACCGTGCCCTCCGGATCGGTCGTCACCGCGCCGTCGGGGTCGACGTCGTAGCGGCGCACCGTCCCGGGGAGCAGGAGCTCGTCGGGCCCGGGATGGTCGGTGAGCCAGCCGCCGTCGCCGGCCTCGATGAGGTCACGCTCGTGGTAGAGGGCGATGGGTTCGAGGAAGGCGACCACGCGGCCGTCGGCCTCGGCCATCGCCAGCGCCGCGCGCAGCATCGCGACGGCGTCGTCGCCGCGCGAGGGCACCGCGAGCGCGAGCCCCGGGATGTCGCGGAGCGCGCCGATCGCGTCGTCGTTGTGGAAGTGGCCGCCGAAGCCCTTCTGGTAGCCGAGGCCGGCGATGCGAACGACCATCGGCGTGGTGAACGC
>JBEAQO010000182.1:0-4379 GCA_041163825.1 Actinomycetota bacterium
TGGCGTCTCGGGGTCGACCTCGACGGTGGTCCGTCCCCCACCTGGACGCTCGCGTCCGGCGGGGTCGCGACCTCGTCGAGCGTTCGACGGCGCTGGCGGCACGCTGGACGTGAGATGCACCACGTGCTCGATCCGCGGACGGGTGCGCCGGTCGTGACCCCGCCACGCGCCGTCAGCGTCCTCGCCGGTACGGCGTGGTGGGCGGAAGCGGTCGCGACCGCGCTGATGGTGGCTGCGCCATCGGCGCGCGCGTCGGCGGCGTCCCGCATGGGGGCGATCGCGATCCTCGTGGAGCAGGACGGCGGTCGGCACCTCTTCGGCGACGTCGAGGGCCGGTTGGACGGCGAGACCACCTGAAGCTGGAAGGACCGTGATGGACGGGACCGTGGCGATGTTGCCGGATCACCTGACGTGGTACGTGGCGCGTTCGACGGGGGTCGTCGCGTGGGTCGCGCTGACGGCATCGGTGTGCGTCGGCCTCGCGCTCTCCACGAGGGCGCTCGGCCCGAACCCGAAGCCCGCGTGGTTGACCGACCTGCACCGGGGGGTCTCGGCGAGCGCGCTCGTGGTCACCGCCGTGCACCTGGTCGCGCTGTACTTCGACGAGTACGTGGCCTTCGGGCTCACCGAGCTCCTGCTCCCGATGGCGAGCGAATGGAAGCCGCTCGCGGTCGCGCTGGGTGTGGTCAGCATGTGGCTGATGGTCCTCGTGGAGGCGACGTCGCTGGCTCGGCGACGCATCTCGACGCGGGTCTGGCGCGCCATCCACCTCCTCGCCTTCCCGGCCTGGGTGTTGGCGACGGCGCACTTCCTCATGGCGGGGACCGACGTCGGTCGACCGTCGATGGGGGTCCTGGTGGTCCTCGGTCTGGTGGTCGTCGGCGGCTTCGTGGTCGTTCGGCTGCTCGTCCCGCGCGGTCGCGCGGCGGCCGCGGGGTCGCCGCGCGCGGCGCGAGCGATCCGGAGCCGGTCCGAGCGAGCGGTGCCTCCCACCGAGGATCCCTCGGGTGGTCCCGACGCTGCGGGCGGAGCGGCTGAGGCGCAGGCTCCCGGTCCGATGGGGCCTGCCTCGGTCGGCCGACGGGCCTCGGAACCCTCGTAGCCGGGCCGTCCAGCGGGCCGAACGATTCGCTAGCGTACGAGCGGTCCGCTGGGAGGCGGGCCCCGGGACGCATCGCGCGACCCCGGATCGAACGAGGGAGCAACGAGATGGCGAAGACCGCACTGGTCATCCTGGACATGCTGAACGACTTCGTCGACGGCACGCTGGCCAACCCGGCGGCGACCCCGATCATCGACCCGATCGCGGACCTCATCGAGCGAGCCCGCGCCAAGTCGGACTGGGTCGTCGTGTACGCGAACGACGCCCATCAGGAGAACGACCTCGAGTTCAAGGTGTTCGGGGAGCACGCGGTCGCGGGCACCGAGGGCGCAGCCGTGGTCCCCGCCCTGGTCGAGGCCAAGGGCGACATCGTCGTCCCGAAGCGCTTCTACTCGGCCTTCACGCAGACCGACCTCGACGCGACGTGCGACGTGCACGACATCACACGGATGGTGATCGTCGGTCAGCACACCAACTGCTGCTGCCGACACACCTCGTACGACGCGTACCTGCGCGGCATCGACATCGCCGTGGTGTCCGACGGCACCTGCGTGTTCGAACCGATGGTCGGCGACCAGTACGACCGCGTGCAGTCGGACGCGCTGTCCTACCTGCAGACCTTCTACAAGGCCGACGTGCTGGACGCCTCCTCGGTCATGTGAGTCGCACCGTTCCCGGTCCCGCGGGGCCGCTGCCCACTCGGCAGCGGCCCCGCGGGCACCCGGTCCCGGACCGCGCGCCGGGGATGCCCGGTGCGGCCGTCGGTGGCCCGGCGGCTACCCTGCCGGCATGGATGTCCCGTCCGGCCGCCGTGTCCCGCACGCTCGCCGTCGCCGCGTGCTCGCCCTGCCCGTCCTCGCCGTCGCGACCGTCGCGACCCTCCTCGGCGGCTGCGCGGCAGGCTCCTCCAGCGACGCCGCCCCGGAGGTCACGCTCGACGCGACGCGGGTGCTCGTCGACGTCCGGACGCCCGAGGAGTACGTGGCCGGGCATCTCGAGGGCGCGGTCAACGTCCCGGTCGAGTCCCCGGACTTCACGGAGCGGATCGCCGAGCTCGATCCGTCGCTCGAGTACGTCGTCTACTGCCGCTCGGGCCGGCGCTCCGAGATCGCCGCGGAGCAGATGGTCGCGATCGGGCTCGAGGTCACCGACCTCGGGGCGTTCGACGCCGCGCAACGTGCGACGCTGCTCGCGGTCGTGACGCCGTGACGCCGTGATCGGTCCGGAAGCGAACGACGGCGCCGTCGGACCGGACCCGTTCGCGCCCATCGAGGCCTCGTCACGCGGTGCGTCCGTGCTCGTCGCGCTCGCCGGAGCGCTCTCCCTCGCGGCGGTCGTGACGGGCCTCGCGGCGCTGGCCGGCCCGCTCGGGATGGTCGCGGCGCTCGTCGCCCACGTGAAGGGCCATCGGGCGGGGATGCCGATGGCCGTCGTCGCGGGGCTCGCGACCATCGTCGGCATGACGGTGGTGCTCTACCTGCGCTGACGCGACGGCCGGCACCCTCGCCACCCGGGCACGGACGCGATCCGGGCAGGGACGCGACCCCGACGCACGGCGGCCTCAGCCGACGGCGTCATCGTGCTCGAGCGCGGCGATCAGCGTCGCCCCGAGCGTCGTCAGCGACCCCGCGACGTGCGCACCCGCCAGCACGCTCGCGTCGCTCGCGCGGAAGCCCGCCCCGCCGAGCACGAGGCGGGCCCGACCGAGCGCGGGGGCCTCGGCGAGGAAGCGCTCGGCGGCCCCTCGGCGGGCCGCGCCGATCAGCACGACGTCGACCGGTCGCTCCTCGACGCGCCGCTCGATGGCTCGCGCGGGCGTGCGCGCTCCGAGGTACGTGACTCGGAACCCCGCGTCGGCCGCCACGGCCGCGGCGGCGAGCACCCCGAGCTCGTGGTCCTCGCCCTCGGGCGCGGCCGCGAGGCACGTCGGGGCGCCCTCGCGCAGTGCGCCGCGCAGCAGTCGCTGCAGGCGCGGGCGCAGCGCGGCGGTCGCGAAGTGCTCGAGCGCGATGAGCCGCGGGTCGTCCTCCCAGCCCTCGCCGATGGTGGCGAGCACCGGGGCGATGACGTGCTCGAGCACGGTCGCGACGCCGAGCCGGGCGAACGCGTCATCCAGCACCGCATCCGCCTCGGTCTCGTCGAAGGCGCGGACCGCCGACTCGAGTCGCGCTGCGAGGTCGTGCGCGACCGTCGCCGGCGCGCTCGCGGGGGGAGTGCCCAGCCGCTTCGACGATGCCGGCGTCGACGGCGCTGCAGCGCTCGGCGCACCGTCCCGGGCCCTCAGGCGCGTGACGGGGGCCGGCCGGCGGCGGACCTCGCCGGCGGCGGCGCCGGGGGCCCAACCGCGCTCGACGAGCCCGACGACGGCCAGCACGCGCGCGACGTCATCCTCCGAGTAGCGGCGGTGGCCTCCCTCGGTGCGCTCGGGGTCGAGCAGGTCGTAGCGGGCCTCCCACGCGCGCAGCGTCGCGACAGGGACGCCGGTGCGCCGGGCGAGCTCGCCGATGCCCAGTGCCGCGGGCTCGCGGCCGGGAGGGGCAGCGCGCTCGCTCTGCGAGGGGCGTCGGGCGGCCAACGGGCGACTCCTCGGGGGGCCGGGTGGGTGGAGCGGTCGCGCGGGCGACGGGGCGGACGGTAGGGCGCGTCCGATGGGGTTCGCGGCCGGCGTCCCGTCCGGATCGACACGGGCCGTCGTCGGCGCCGCGGCGGTCGTCCACCCCGGGCGGGGCCGCCTCCCTGACCGGCCGGGCCGTCTACCGTCGTGGCATGGATGCCGACCGGCCCACCGCGCCAGCCCTCGACCCGCACGAGCGCCTCGAGCCCCTCGAGCGCCTCGAGGTCGGCCAGGCCGTCGTGGTCGGCGGGGACCGGCTCGCCCGGGTCGACGCGGCGCTCGCCGCTGCGTTCGTGCCCGGTGATGCGCTGCTCACCATCGACGCGACGGGCGAGCTCCTGCACGTGCCCGCCGCTGCTCGCTCGGCCGCTCGCAGCGCGGTCGATCGGGCGGCTGCGGCCTTCGATGCGCTCGGCCGGGTCGACGACGCGGCGATCTCGCGCTTCTTCGCGGCCTTCGCGCAGCGGTTGGCCGACGACGCGACGTTCGTGCCGATCGCCGCCGCGAACGCCGCCGATGTGGCGGCCGCCGAGGCGCGCGGCCGCTCCACCACGCGGCTCGTGCTCTCGGAGCGCATGCGCACGGACATGGTGACCGGGCTGCGCGGCTGGGTCGACGCGCCGAGCCCGCGCGGGCAGCGCGTCTCCCACCACGAGCACGAGG
>JBEAQO010000183.1:0-15366 GCA_041163825.1 Actinomycetota bacterium
GTCGGGCTCTCGGCGAGCTACCGGCTCGGGCTCGCCGCGGCGCCGACGATCGCCGGCCTGACCGTCGTGCAGTTCTTCGTGGTGCTGCTGGCCCGCGAGGCCCGCGACGCGTTCGCGAGACGCGCCGCGGGTCCGAGCCGTGCCCCTGGGACCGCGGTGTGAGTCAGGCGCACTCGGCGCAGGTGCCGACCAGCTCCAGACGGTGCGCGCGCACCGTGAAGCCGTGGTCGCGGCCGGCGGCCTCGGCGGCCGCGGCGAGCGCGCGCTCGAGCTCGACGGGGAGCACGACGTCGTCGAGGCGGCCGCACGAGGCGCACGCGAGGTGGTGGTGGTGGTGCGAGAGGTCCTCGGAGAGCTCGAACCGGGCGACGTCGTCGGGCGAGGCCAAGCGATGGATGACCCCGCAGCGCTCCAGGACCGCGAGGTTGCGGTAGAGGGAGCTCTGGGACTGCGGTGCGTCCCCGGCGAGCATCTCGGCGATGGTCAGCGGGCGTCCGGCCGCGAGCAGGGCGCCAACGAGCTCCCGCCGGCCGGCCGTGTAGCGCTGGCGCGTCCGGCGGAGCTCCTCGTCGATCGCGGCGTGGACGTCGGTCTCCATGATCCGAGGGTAGGCGACCGGCCCACCGCGGCCATGGGTCGCGCGGATACGCTCGGCCGCCGCGGCCGCCGGGCCGTGTCGGAACCGTCGTTCGGAGTCCCCGTGTCCCGTCGCCCTCGTGCTGCCTCGACCGCCCTCGCGCTCGTCGCCGGGCTCCTGCTCTCCGCCTGCGGTGCCGGCTCGGGCGCCGACGTCGGCGGGGAGGGCGGGTCCGCCGCGACGGTCAACGGGCGGGTGATCGAGCGCGGCCCGCTCGCCGACGACGTGCGCGCGGTGATGGCGGCCCAGCCGGAGGACTCGCCGACGCCGATCGACGAGGCCGCCGTGCAGCGGCAGCTCCTCACGCTCGAGATCCTCAGCGCCATCCTCGCGGGCGAGGTCGAGTCGCGCGGGCTCGAGGTCTCCGAGGACGACCTCTCCGCGGTCCGCGGCCCGATCCTCGAGTCGCTCGGAGCCGACGAGGCCACGCTCGAGGCAGCGCTCGTCGAGCGTGGCCTCACCGTCGCGTTCCTCGACCGGGTCTACGTGCCCTACTTCGCGTCGGCCAACGCCATCACGCGCCAGCTCGCCGCCGGTCGAACGCTCGACCAGCGCGAGGCGCGGCACATCCTCGTCGAGACGCTCGCGGAGGCGGAGGCGGTCGTCGCCGAGCTCGAGGCCGGCGCCGACTTCGCTGAGCTCGCGTCCGAGCGCTCGCAGGACCCGGGCTCGGCCGCGCAGGGCGGCTCGCTCGGACCCCAGCCGCAGGGCGCGTTCGTCCGCGAGTTCGACGAGTTCGTCTGGGCCGCGGAGGTCGGTGACGTCAGCGGCCCGATCCAGACCCAGTTCGGCTTCCACGTCATCGAGCTGCTCGCGATCGACTCGCGTCCGGCGAGCGAGCTCGGCGACGACGAGCGGCTCGCCCTCGTCGGCGCGGAGTTCCAGGAGCTGCTCGTCGCGGCGATCGAGGCGGCGAGCATCAGCATCGCGCCCGGTCTCGGGGTCTGGGACGCGACCCTCGGGCAGGTCGTCGCCGAGCCCGTCGTCGGGGAGGACGGGACGCCCTGATGGCCCGAGCGAGCGCGGCGGGACGCGTCGTCCTGGTCGAGACCTCCGAGGCGCTCCCCGGGCTCCTGCCCTTCCAGGCATGGGACGCGCTGGCCGCGGTCGATCGCGTGCACCTCCGTGATCCCGCGACCCACCCCTCGGCCCCTCACCTCCACCTCGCGGGGCTCGACCTCGTCACGCTCGAGCCGGCTGCGCTCGATCGTGGCGACCTCGACCTCACGCGCCCGGGCGGCCCGGAGGACCGGCGGCTCGCCAAGGCGCTGGTCGCCGCCGCGCGCGAGCACGGCAGCATCACCTACCTGCTCGATCCGGCCGAGGCGGGGCTCGCCCCCGCGCTCGCCGGGATGGTCGCGGAGCACGACGTCGAGATCGAGCTGGTCCTGCTCGCGCAGCTGCCACCGGGCACCGAGCTCCTGCGCAGCGTCACGGTCATGGATCGCCTGCGGGACCCCGACGGTGGCTGCCCGTGGGACCTCGAGCAGGACCACGAGAGCCTCGCCCGCTACCTCGTCGAGGAGACCTACGAGCTCCTCGACGCGATCGCCGGCGGAGAGGACGACGACGTCCGCGAGGAGCTCGGGGACGTGCTGCTCCAGGTGCTCTTCCACGCGCGCATCGCTGCCGAGCGTCGCGCCTTCGGCATCGACGACGTCGCCCGGGGGCTCGTCGACAAGCTCGTGCGACGCCATCCCCACGTGTTCGCCGACGGCACGGCCGAGACCGCCGATGACGTCCAGCGCGCGTGGGACCGCCTGAAGGCCGAGGAGCGCGGTGGTCGTGGCCCCTTCGACGGGGTGCCGCGCGCGATGCCGGGGCTGGCGCTGCTCGACGCGCTCCTCCGGCGCGGTCGACGCCTGGGCATGCTGCCCGAGGACGGCCGCGCGATCGCCGACGAGCTCGTGGCCACCGCCGAGCGGCTCGTCGGGCTCACCTCGGACGGCGAGGGCGTCACGCCGGCGCTGGAGGCGGTGCTCGAGACGCTGATCGTGCAGGCCGTCGCGCTCGCCCGCACCGTCGGGCTGGAGGCGGATGGTCTCGCACGCTCCGCGGGGGTGCGCTGGCGCGAGCGCGCCGATGCCGTCGTCGCGCTCGCCGCGGAGCGGGCGATCGAGGTGTCCGAGCTCGAGACGGCCGTGCGACGGTCGGGCTGGCCGAGCGTGGCGCGCGCCGCGCAGGGCGGAGGTCGAGCATGAGGGACGTACGTGGGCAGGCCGAGGCGCCCGGCGGGAGCGTGCGCCCGAGCGAGCTCGACCCCGCAGCCACCGGAGCGTCGGACGTCCTGGCCGGGTGGGACGTCGACGGTGCGGTGCCGGCGCGCCTCGAGCGTCCACCCTTCCCGCTCGACACCGTGGTCGTCGGTGGGGCCGCCCTCGTCGGGGCGCTCGTGGGCGCCGCCGGGGGCCGCGGTCACCGGGCGCGGCGCGGCCTGCTCGGCGCGCTCGTCGGGGTCGGCGCGGCCGGGGTGCTGCGGCGGGTGTGGCGCTCGCCCTGACGCCCGCTCGCGGCCGGTTCGGGGACCATCGGGCGCTCGGCCGTGCTCACGTCGTTGCGCCCGTGGCGGGTGACTCCTAGCGTTGCTCGTGTTGCTGAGGAGGCTCCGGTGGACCTGAACGGCATCACGGACGTCCGTGCGCGAGAGATCCTCGACTCGCGCGGCAACCCCACCGTCGAGGTCGAGGTCGAGATCGCCATCGGCCTCGTCGGCACGGCCGCGGTGCCCTCCGGTGCCTCGACCGGCGAGCACGAGGCCGTGGAGCTGCGCGACGGGGACCCGGCGCGCTACCTCGGCAAGGGCGTGACCCGTGCCGTCGCCAACGTCAACGAGCGCATCCGACCCACCCTCGAGGGTCGCGATGCCACCGACCAGCGCGGCATCGATCAGCTGCTCCTCGAGCTCGACGGCACCGACACCAAGGCGGAGCTCGGCGCGAACGCGGTGCTCGGTGTCTCGCTCGCGGTGGCCCGGGCCGCCGCCGAGGCACTCACGCTGCCGCTCTACGCCTACCTCGGTGGACCCAACGCCCACGTCCTGCCGGTGCCGTGCATGAACGTCGTCAACGGCGGCAGCCACGCCGACTCCAACGTCGACTTCCAGGAGTTCATGATCGCCCCGATCGGCGCGCCCTCGTTCCGCGAGGCGCTGCGCATGGGCGCCGAGGTCTACCACCGCCTTCGCGAGGTCCTGCGGGCCCGCGGGCTCTCGACGGGGCTCGGCGACGAGGGCGGCTTCGCGCCCGACCTCGCCTCGAACGCCGCTGCGCTCGACCTGCTGATGGAGGCGATCGCGGCGGCCGGCTACGAACCGGGTGTGGACGTGGTGCTCGCGATGGACCCCGCGACGAGTGAGCTCGCGCGCGACGGCGCCTACCACCTCGAGGGCGAGGGCCGCGTGCTCGATGCCGCCGGGATGGTGGAGCTGTGGGCCGACCTCGTCGAGCGCTACCCGATCGTCTCGATCGAGGACGGCATGGCAGAGGACGACTGGGCCGGCTGGTCGGCGCTGACCGAGCGGCTCGGCGAGCGCGTCCAGCTCGTCGGCGACGACCTGCTCGTCACCAACCCCGCCTTCGTCGAGCGCGCCATCCGTGAGCGCGCCGCCAATGCCGTGCTCGTCAAGGTGAACCAGATCGGCACGCTCACGGAGACGCTCGACACCGTCGAGCTCGCCCACCGCCACGGCTGGCGGGCGATGGTCAGCCACCGCTCCGGCGAGACCGAGGACACCTTCATCGCCGACCTCGCGGTCGCGGTCGGGTCCGGGCAGATCAAGACCGGTGCGCCGGCGAGGAGCGACCGGGTCGCGAAGTACAACCGGCTCCTGCGCATCGAGGAGCGACTCGGGGACGCCGCCCGCTACGCCGGCGCTTCCGCCTTCCCGCGGTGGCGCCCGTGACGACGCGCACCCCGACCCGTCCGCGCATGCCGACCCGGCCACGCACCTCGACGCGTGCGCCCGGCGCGACGGCGGGCTCGCGCCGCACGGCACGGCGCGGCACCGGACGCCGCGGCCGGTCACGTCGACCTCGGCGTCGGCTCCCGCGCGCCGATCGCACGCTCCTCCTGGTCCTCGCCGCCTCGGTCACGGTCGGCCTGCTCATCGTCTCCGGACCCGTCGAGCTGCACCTCGCATCGCGGGACCGCGTCGCGACGCTCGAGGCCCAGCTCGCCGCGCTCGAGGCCGAGAACGCGCGGCTCGAGCAGCGTCGTGACGACCTCGACGACCCGGAGGTCGTCGAGCTGCTCGCGCGCGAGCAGCAGGGGCTCGTGCGGCCCGGGGAGGTGCCCTACGTGCTCACACCGCCACCCGTCGATCGTCCACGCATCACGGAGCCGGTGGCCCCGCTGCCGGCCGAGGCGCCGGGGCCGGTGGCCCGTGCAGCGGCGTGGCTGCGCTCGCTCATCGGCTGACGGCGGTCCGACGCGCGAGGACCGTCGCTCGCGTACCATCGAGGAGGTCGCCGGCTCCGGCCGCGCCCCCTGTCCCCGGACGGCTCCCGCTGCCGGGTCCCCCGCGTCGCGCGCCTCCCGGCCGCGTCGCACGAGCGCGACCGACGCGCGGTGGGCAGGCACCGCGGATCGCGAGAGGAGATGATCGAACTGCAGGGACAGATCGTGAAGGGCAAGGTCGTCCGGGTCGAGGAGTACGGGGCGTTCGTCGAGATCGCCACGCCCGAGGGCACGGTCGTCACCGGCCTCGTGCACGTCTCGGAGGTCGCGCCCGAGTACGTCGAGAACATCTACGCCGAGCTCGCCGAGGGCGATGAGGTCGAGGTCAAGGTCGTCGACATCAAGGACGACGGCAAGGTCGACCTCTCCATCAAGCGGGCCGATCCCGAGTGGCAGGACGAGGACGCACCGAACCTGCGCTCGAAGCTCGACAAGGACTTCAACAAGCGTCTGCGTCGCTTCATGCACAAGTCCCAGATGATCCAGGGCGAGGCGCGTCGCCAGAAGCGCGGGCGCGTCGGCGCGTGATCGACGCCGTTCGGCGTGACGCGGCGGCCGGCTACCCCTCGGCGCTCGCGGCGCCGAGGGCCGATGCCGCCGAGCGCGACGTCGTGTCCGCCCAGCTCGGTCGTCCCGCACGCGGGCGGCCCGCGGTCGTGCACCGCTGCGCCCACGGGCTGCCGACCGTCGTCCGCGTCGATCCGAGGTTGGAGGACGGCACCCCGTTCCCGACGCTGTTCTGGTTGACCTGTCCGCGCCTGCGCTCGGAGGTGGGTCGACTCGAGGCGGACCGCGAGATGCGGCGGCTCGGGGAGCGGCTCGCCGACGAGCCGGAGCTCGCCGAGGCGTACGCCTCCGCCGCGCAGCGCTACGTCGCAGCGCGTGACGGGCTCGGTCGGCCGCTCGATGGGGGCCCGGGCGCGGGCGGCATGCCCGATCGCGTGAAGTGCCTGCACGTCCATGTCGCCCATGAGCTCGCGACCGGCGACAACCCGATCGGCCGCCTCGCCCTCGAGCGCATCCTGCCGATGGCCTGCCCGGAGCCGTGCGTGCGCGCCGACGCCACCGGCGGTCTCGCGCACGGGACATCGGCGTGAGCACGGCGCCGGTCGCGGCGGTCGATGTCGGGTCGAACTCGGTCCGGCTGCTGGTGCTCGATGGCGATGGGCGCCGGGTGCTGCGACGCATCGAGACGACGCGGCTCGCGGCCGGGGTGGATGCGCGCGGCCGGCTCGACGATGCCGCCATCGTGCGCACGGCGGCGGCGATCGAGGGCTTCCGCGATGACTGGGTGCGTCTGGGCGCGACGCGGGTGCGCATCACGGCGACCTCGGCGGCCCGCGACGCGGTCGACCGGGACCGGTTGCTCGACGTCGTCGAGGCCGCCACGGGGGTCCGTCCCGAGGTCATCGATGGCGCCGAGGAGGCCGCCCTCGCCTTCGAGGGCGCGACCGCCGGCGTCGCGGTCGAGGCCCCGACGGCGGTCGTCGACGTCGGCGGCGGCTCGACCGAGCTCGTGCTCGGCGACGCGGACGGCCGGCTCGTCGCGGCGACGTCGATGCGCCTGGGCTGCGTCCGCCTGACCGAGCGCACCCTCCATCACGATCCGGTCACGCCCGAGGAGCGGGCACGGGCCGCGTCCGAGGTCGAGCAGGTCCTCGATGCGGCCATGGAGGAGCTCGGTGGGGCCGCCCCCCGTCCGCGTGCGCTCGTGGCGGTCGCCGGGACCGCGACGACGCTGGCGGCCCTCGAGCTCGGGCTCGACCGCTACGACGAGGGCCGTATCCACGGGACGAGGATGACGCTCGCCTCGCTGCAGCGCGCCCGGGATGCGCTGCTCGACCTCGACGCCGCGGCGCGCGCGGCGCTCGGTCCGATGCAGCCCGGCCGTGCCGACGTCATCCACGGCGGTGCCGTGGTGCTCGCCGCGGTCGCCCGACGGCTGGGGGTCGGGCACATCGTCGTGAGCGAGCGCGACGGGCTCGATGCGGTCGCCGAGCGGCTGCGGTCGGGGTCGTGAACGTCGCCGCGGGCCGGGACCCGACGGGTGAGGCTCCGGATCCGCTGTGGTCGCGGGTGCGGGTCGCGATCGATGCCCTGCCCCCGGAGGTCACGCGGCCGCCGGCGACCGGGCGCGTCGGCGCCGTCCTCGTGCTGGTCGAGGACGGTCCCGAGGGGCCTCGGTTCGTCCTCACCCGCCGCCGCCGGGACCTGCGCTCGCATCCCGGGCAGTTGGCGTTCCCCGGCGGTCGCGTGGATGCCGGTGAGGGCATCGAGGCGGCGGCACTGCGCGAGGCGACGGAGGAGGTCGGCCTCGACCCCGCGTCGGTCGAGGTCGTCGGCCGGGGACCGACCTTCCACGTGCCCCCCTCGAGGTTCTGGGTCGTACCGGTGCTCGCCCGCTGGAGGCGCCCGCATCCGCTCGCGCCGGACCCGAGCGAGGTCGAGGCCGTCGTGACGGTGGGGCTCGCGACGCTCCTCGAGGAGCGCCGCTGGCGCCATACCCCGATCGCGACCCGCGGCGGTTCGGCGTTCGCCTGGCAGCTCGACGAGGACCTGCTGTGGGGGGCGACCGCGTTCATCGTGCGGCGCGTGCTCGACGTGGTGCGACCGGGCTGGGACGGTGGCCGGGATCCCTCGGACCTCGGGCCCGAGCGGGCCGTCGAGCCGTGGCGCGTCGCGCCGCGGGGACCGCGGCGGGCCGCGCTGTCCGGGCCGCGACCGACGCTCGCCCAGGCGTCGCTCCCGCACGTCGGGCCCGCCGAGGTCCGTGCCCTGCGCGCGCATCTCGCCGCGCGGGGGGTGGGCCCCGAGGAGCTGGCACGGCGCAGCGGCGAGCGTCTCGCCGAGGCCGCGCTGCTCGTCGCCGGCCGGGACGCCCCCGGGGCCGTCGTGCCCTCGGGCCGCGCGACCGTGCTGGCCGGTCCGTCGAGCGACGGCGCCGGGGGGTACGCGGCCGCCGCCGTGCTCGCGCGGACCGGGCTCGAGGTCATCGTGCTCGCCGCCGGCCCACCCCGGTGGCCCGCGCTCGTCGGCGACACCCGTGCTGCGGGCGCGCGTGTGCTCGACGCGGCCGCTGCGGCCCTCGAGGCCGAGCCGTGGCCCGGCGACGTCGTGGTGGACGCGCTCCTCGGCATCGGGGCGCGTGCGCCCCTCGAAGGGGACGTGGAGCGGGTCGCGCGCTGGCTCCGTCGCCACGACGTGGCCGTCGTCGCCTCCCAGGTCCCGAGCGGCATCCTGGCCGATCGCGGCCTCGCCGGGACGAGCCTCTCCGCGGACCTGACCGTCGCGCTGGGGCTGCCGCTCGCCGCGCTGCGCGAGCCCTCCGCGCAGGCGTTCCTCGGCGACGTGCACCTGGCGGACGTCGGGATCGCGCTCGGGGACTGGGAGACCGTCGGGGTCACCGGCGTGCCGGGGACGCTGTTCTCGAGCGGACCGCTGGTCCGCCTGGAGGTCGAGGCGACCGAGGGCGATGCCGGGACCCCGCTGCAGACCTCCGACGAGCTCGGCACCCCGGTGCGGGCGGTGGGACTCGAACCCACACTGGGAGGGGTTTAAGCCCTCTTCCTCTGCCGGTTGGGATACGCCCGCCTCGCGACCGAGCCTAGGCAGGGGCGGTGGACTCGGGCGGTCGGTGCGGTCCTCCCGATGGCCGATGCCCCGGGTCCGACCTCCCTCGGCACTACGCTGGCGTCGCTCCGAACGTCCGCCACGTCGCCGCTCCCTCCATGACGATCCGCAGGTGATGACCCGGGAGGCCGCACCGGTGACCTCGACCGCTCCGGCCGCCGCGAGCGCCGCGGCCGCTCGGTGCGACGAGGAGCGCGCCCCCTCGACGGTGCCGGCCCGGGTGGCCGTCCTCGCCTCCGGCGGCGGTTCGAACCTGGCCGCGCTCGTCGATGCCCTCGCATCCGATCCGGGCCTGGGCGGGCAGGTCGTCGTGGTCGCCACCGACCGTCCCGACGCGGGAGCCATCGGCGTGGCCGCGGCTCGTGGCCTGCCCACGCTCGTGCATCCGTTCGCGGCGGCGAGCGACCGTCCGACCTGGGAGGCCTCCCTCGTCGCCGACCTGCGCACGCACGCGCCGGACCTCGTCGTCCTCGCCGGGTTCCTCCGCGTCGTCTCCCCGTCATTCCTCTCGGCGTGGCCCGGCCGCGTCCTCAACATCCACCCGTCACTGCTCCCGGCGTTCCCGGGAGCGCACGCGGTGCGGGACGCGCTCGCCCACGGGGTCCGGATCACGGGCACGACCGTCCACGTCGTCGATGAGCAGGTCGACCACGGGCCGATCGTGGCGCAGCGCTGTGTCGAGGTCCGCGATGGCGACACGGTCGATCTGCTCCATGCCCGCATCCGTGCGGAGGAGCACGTCCTGCTCCCCGAGGTCGTCGCGGGCTTCTGCCGCGGTGAGCTGCGGGTCGAGGACGGCCGGTTGGTCCGCGCACCGGGCGGGCCGGTGTCACGCGCGGACGGGGCACCGGCATGAGCGGGGACGCCACCGGGTCCGCGTCGCGAGCCCTGCCCGACGTGGTGCGGGTGCGCCGGGCCCTCATCAGCTGCTTCGACAAGACCGGCCTCGTCGAGCTCGGCCGCGCCCTCGTGGCGCACGGCGTCGAGCTCGTCTCGACCGGGTCGACCGCGGCGACGCTGCGCGGCGCCGGCATCGCCGTCGCCGAGGTGTCGGAGGTCACCGGCTTCCCGGAGTGCCTCGACGGTCGGGTCAAGACGTTGCACCCGGCGGTGCACGCCGGCATCCTCGCGGACCGCCGACGTGACGCGCACCTCGCCGAGCTCGCCGGGCTCGGCATCGACACGATCGACCTCGTGGTCGGCAACCTCTATCCCTTCGGCCGTACCGTCGCGGCGGGTGCCGCCGAGGACGAGGTCGTCGAGATGATCGACGTCGGCGGCCCGACGATGCTGCGCGCCGCCGCGAAGAACCACGCGGCCGTCACCGTCCTCGTCGACCCGGCCGAGCATGCGCTGGTCCTGGACGAGCTCGAGCGGCTCGGGGGCACGACGCTGGCGACCCGCCGCCGGCTCGCGACCACCGCCTTCCGCCACACCGCCGCCTACGACGTGGCGATCGCGGACTGGTTCGGTCGCGATGAGGACCCGCCCGCCTGGCTGGGCATCGCGGCGTCCCGCTCGGCCGTCCTGCGCTACGGGGAGAACCCGCACCAGGTCGCGGCGACCTACGACGGTCCCGCCCTGCTGGCGGGGGGCGCGAGCGGCGTCGCCTCGGCCCGCCAGCTCGGGGGCAAGGAGCTGTCCTACAACAACCTGCTCGACGCCGACGCTGCCTGGGGGATGGTGGTCGACCTCGACGATGCGGCCGTCGTCATCGTCAAGCACACCAACCCCGCCGGGCTCGCCGTCGCTGACGACCTCGCGACCGCCTACGAGCGCGCGCTCGAGGGCGATCCGGTCAGCGCGTTCGGTGGCATCGTCGCGACCAACCGGCGGCTCGACGGCCCGACGGCTCGACGCATCGTCGAGGTGTTCACGGAGGTCGTCCTCGCGCCCGGCTACGACGACGACGCGCTCGAGGCGCTCGCGACCAGGCCGAACCTGCGCGTGCTCGAGCTCCCGGACGCGGACCGACCGTCGGGCAGCAGGGTGGTGCGCAGCGTGGGTGGCGGGCTCCTGCTCCAGGGCGCCGACGACGGCCCGGAGCCCTTCGACACCTGGCGCGTGGTCACCCGTGTCGCGCCCGACGCGGCGGCGCTCGCGGACCTGCGGCTCGCCTGGATCGCCGCCAAGCACACCAAGTCGAACGCCATCGTCCTGGCGCGCGACGGTCGGCTCGTCGGGGTCGGAGCGGGACAGATGAGCCGCGTCGACAGCGTGCGGCTCGCGGTGGAGCGCTCGGGCGGCCGCCACGAGGGCAGCGTCCTCGCGAGCGACGCGTTCTTCCCGTTCCGCGACGGTCCCGATGCCGCCGCGGCGGCCGGGGTCCGCGCGATCGTCCAGCCGGGCGGCTCGGTTCGCGACGAGGAGGTCATCGCCGCGGCCGATGCGCATGGCATCGCGATGCTGTTGACCGACCGTCGGCACTTCCGCCACTGAGCACGGCGAGCGGGACGGAGCGAGGATGACCGCACGCACGATCGATGGGCGAGCGCTCGCGCATCGCGTCCGCGCCCGCATCGCGGAGGACGTCGCACTGCTCGCTCGCGAGCACGGTGTCGTGCCGACGCTCGCGGCCGTGCTGGTCGGGGACGACCCGGCCTCGGAGGTCTACGTCGGCATGAAGCACCGTGCCTGCGAGGCGGCGGGGATGCGCTCGCGCCAGGTGCTCCTCTCGGGGACCGTGAGCCAGGAGGAGCTCCTCGCGCGCATCGTGGGGCTCGGCGAGGACGACGACGTCGACGGCATCCTCGTGCAGCTGCCGCTGCCGGACCATCTGGATGCGCGTGCGGTGCAGGCCGCGGTACCGCCGGACAAGGACGTCGACGCGCTGAACCCCGCCACCGTCGGCCGGCTCGCCATCGGCGATCCGACGTTCCTGCCGTGCACCCCTGCCGGGGTGCTCGCGCTCCTCGATGCCGAGGGCGTCGACACGGTCGGTGCGAACGTCGTCATCGTCGGCCGCTCGTCGCTGGTCGGTCGACCGCTCTCGATCCTGCTGTCCTCGCCCGGGCGTGACGCGACCGTCACGCTGGCGCACTCCCGCACCCGCGACCTCGAGTCGGTGTGCGCGGCGGCGGACGTGCTGATCGTGGCCGCCGGACGTCGTGGGCTCGTGACCGCCGGGATGGTGCGGCCGGGATCGATCGTGATCGACGTCGGCACCAACCGCACGGAGGACGGCCGCCTGGTCGGCGACGTCGATGCCGCGGTCGCCGAGGTCGCGGGCGCGCTCACCCCGGTCCCTGGGGGGGTCGGCCCCATGACGGTGACGATGCTGCTCGAGAACACGCTCCTCGCGGCGCGTCTCAGGCGGGGGCTCGCGCCACACCGATGATGGCCGGGCCGGTCACGCCACCCCCGGGCATCGTCCAGTCGGCCAGCCCCGAGACCTCGAACCCGGCGCCGGCGAGCGTCGCTCTCGTGTCGCGCGTGAGCCGGCAGCCCCGCGCCACGTGCCGCCAGACGGGCTCGATGCGCCGCTGCCAGCGTGCCGTCGGTCCGGAGCCGGCGACGTGCTCGATGACCAGCAGCCGTCCCCCCGGTACGAGGACCCTGCGCAGCTCCCGAGCGGCCCGTTCGGGGTCGTCGACGGTGCAGAGGGTGAGCGTCGACACGGCGGTGTCGAACGTGGCGTCGGCGAAGGGCAGTGCCTCGGCACCGGCACCCACGATCATCGCTCGGTCGTGCGAGCGTGTGGCGCGCTGCGCCAGGCGCCGGCGCATCCCGGGGGAGGGTTCGGTGAGCGCGAGCGCATCGAGGTCGGGCGGGAGGTGAGCGAGGTTGGCTCCGGTGCCGGCGCCGATCTCGAGGACCCGCCCCGTCGCGGTCGCGAGCAGCGCCGCTCGACGTCCGGCGAGCCCCGCCCGTTCGACGCCGGCCAGCACTCGGTCGTAGAGGAGCGCGAACGCGCGGTCGAGCATCGTCGCCGTCCTGTCCGGTCCGGTCCCGCTCGAGCCTAGGGTCCCGGCGGGACTAGGATCGCGACCGTCCATCGGCGCGACGAGCACGCGATGTCCCGCTGCTCGCTGGGCCCGTCCTGCGAGGAGCCCTCATGCCCGCCCCCCGCCCCGTCCGAGTCGCCGTGACCGGCGCCGCCGGTCAGATCGGGTACGCGCTCGTCTTCCGGATCGCCTCGGGCCAGATGCTCGGACCCGACACGCCCGTCGAGCTCCGCCTCCTCGAGGTCCCCCCGGTCCTGCCCGCCCTCGGTGGCGTGGCGATGGAGCTCGACGACTGCGCGTTCCCGTTGCTCGCCGGCATCGAGGCGACCGCGGACGTCGACGAGGCGTTCGACGGCGCGCAGGTCATCTGCATGGTCGGTTCGAAGCCGCGTGGTCCTGGCATGGAGCGCGCCGACCTCCTCCAGGACAACGCTGCGATCTTCCGTTCGCAGGGCGCTGCGGTCGCGCGCTCGGCCGCTGCCGACGTCCGGGTGGCGGTCGTGGGCAACCCGGCGAACACCAACGCGCTCATCGCCGCGTCGCACGCCGAGGGCGTGCCCGCCGAGCGCTTCACGGCGATGGTCCGGCTCGACCAGAACCGTGCCGCCACCCAGCTCGCCCGGCGCGCCGGTGTCGGGGTCTCGGAGGTCACGAACCTCGCGGTGTGGGGCAACCACTCGCCGACCATGTTCCCGGACTTCACCAACGCGCGCATCGGCGGTCGACCGGCGACCGAGGTCATCCCGGACCGCGCCTGGCTCGAGGGCGAGTTCCTCTCGACCGTCCAGCAGCGCGGCAAGGCCGTCATCGACGCGCGCGGCGCGTCCTCGGCGGCGTCGGCGGCCAACGCCCTGGTCGATCACGTCGCCGCCTGGCGCGGAGGGCGTGCGACCGCGCCGGGCGACTGGGTGTCGATGGCGGTCCCGTCGGACGGCTCCTACGGCATCCCCGAGGGCATCGTCTCCGGCTTCCCGGTCGAGACCGACGGTGAGGGCGGCTACCGCATCGTCGAGGGCCTCGAGCTCGATGCGTTCGCACGCGGGCGCATCGACGCGTCGGTCGCCGAGCTCCTCGAGGAGCGCGCGGCGGTCATGGACGGCGCGTGACGCGGGTCTTCTCCGGGATGCAGCCCTCGGGCAGCATCCACCTCGGCAACCATCTCGGGGCGCTCGTCAACTGGGTCGCGATGCAGGACGGGGCCGAGTGCGTGTACGCGATCGTCGACCTGCACGCGATCACCTCGCCGGTCGAGCACGATCCCGCCACGCTGCGTCAGCGCACGGTCGAGCTCGCGGCGGGCCTCCTCGCCGTGGGCATCGACCCGGACCGCTCCGTGCTCTTCGTCCAGTCGCACCTGCACGAGCACGCCGAATGCGCGTGGCTGTTCAACTGCGTCGCGACCTTCGGTGAGCTCGGTCGGATGCCGCAGTTCAAGGAGAAGTCGCTCGGTCGGGGCGAGTCCGTCAGCGTCGGCCTGTTCGACTATCCCGTGCTCCAGGCCGCTGACATCCTGCTCTACCACGCCGACGAGGTCCCCGTGGGGGAGGACCAGCGCCATCACATCGAGCTCGCGCGCGACATCGGCCAACGCTTCAACCACCGCTTCGGCGAGGTCTTCACGCTGCCCAGGGCAGTGCACCCGCCGGCGGCCGCGCGGGTGATGGACCTCCAGGACCCGACCAGCAAGATGTCGAAGTCAGCGGCCAGCGATCGCGGAGTGGTGCTGCTGCTCGACGAGCCGGACGACGTCCTGCGCAAGTTCCGCAGCGCCGTGACCGACTCCGATGGTGAGGTCCGTCACGACCGCGTCGCCAAGCCCGGGGTGTCGAACCTGCTCGAGATCCTCTCCGCCGCCAGCGGACGGACGATCGAGGCGCTCGAGGGCGAGCTCGCGGGCCACGGCTACGGCGAGCTCAAGACCGCGGTCGCCGAGGCCGTCATCGAGCTCGCCCGGCCGATCCGTGCTCGCCACGACGAGCTGCGGAGCGATCCCGGTGAGGTCGAGCGCCTGCTGGCGCACGGTGCGGAGCGTGCGCGGGCCATCGCCGCGCCGACGCTCTTGGCGGCCAAGCGGGCGATGGGGCTCCACGTCGCCTGAACCGGAGCGTGCTGCTTCGTGCCGACCGGGCCCTCGGCGGGCCGCTGCTAGGCTCCACCCACCAAGCGCCCTCGGAGCAGCGCACCGAGCAGCACTCCGGGGCCGAGGGAACGGGCGAGGCATGGCGATGACGCGTTCGGCGGCCCCCGGCCGCGCTCCCCTGCTCGTCGGGCTGTGGCGCTCGGCGCTCGGCAAGAAGTACGCCATGGCGGTCTCGGGCATCGTCGGGCTCGGCTACGTGCTGGCCCACATGATCGGCAACCTCAAGCTCTACCAGAGCGCCGAGGACTTCAATGCCTACGCGAAGTTCCTCCGCAAGCTCCTCTATCCGATCGCACCCGAGGAGGCCGTGCTCAACCTGCTGCGGGTCGTGCTGGTCGTCGCGCTCGTGGTGCACGTCGTGGCCGCCTACCAGCTCACGATGATGAACCGGCGAGCGCGCCCGGAGCGCTACCGCTCGCCGCGCGACTACGTCGTCGCCGACTTCGCGGCGCGCACCATGCGCTGGACCGGTGTCATCGTCCTGCTCTTCATCGCCTACCACCTGGCGGACATCACGCTGGGCTGGGTGAACCCGATGCCGGACGGCACGCCCTACGAGC
>JBEAQO010000184.1:0-2922 GCA_041163825.1 Actinomycetota bacterium
CCGTCGACGAGCTCGTCGGTCAGGGTGAGGTGATGCGGCGTCACCTCGGCGGTGACACGGACTCCGCGCTCCTTCGCCGCGCGCACGAGCGCGACCGAGCCCTCGGTCGACACGTGCAGCACGTGCAGGCGCCCGCCGGTGCCCTCCGCCAGCAGGAGGTCACGAGCCACCATGACGTCCTCGGCCTCGCGCGGCCAGCCGGGCAGGCCGAGCCGGGAGGACACCCTCCCCTCGTGCATCTGCCCGCCCGCGCTCAGGGTGGGGTCCTGCGCGTGGTCGCAGACCACCACGTCGAAGGCTCGCGCGTACTCGAGGGCGCGCCGCATCACCAGGGCGTCGGCGACGGGCAGTCCGTCGTCCGAGAACGCGTCGACCCCGGCAGCGCACCCGCGGAGCTCGCCGAACGGCGCGAGCTCGGTGCCCGCGAGCCCGCGCGTGATCGCTCCGACGGGGCGGACGTCGACGAGGCCGACGTCGCGACCGCGCTGCCAGACGAGCTCGGCCACGGTGCTCGTGTCGCAGACCGGGTCGGTGTTGGCCATCGCGCACACCACGGTGAAGCCCCCCGCAGCGGCCGCGCGCGAACCGGAGGCGACGTCCTCGTCCGTCTCCCCACCCGGCTCCCTCAGGTGCGTGTGGAGATCGACGAGCCCGGGGGTAACCCAGCAGCCCGTCACATCGAGGACCTCCACGCTGCCGCCGACAGCGAGACCGGACCCGACCTCGACCACCCGATCCCCGTCGACGAGCACGTCGAGGAGCGCATCGGTGCCCGAGGCGGGGTCGAGCACGCGTCCTCCGCGCAGCAGGAGCGCGTTCATGCCCGTTCCTCCTGGAGGCGTGCCGGGCTCGCGGCGCGGTGACCGACGAGCAGGAGGTAGAGGCAGGCCATGCGAACCGCGATGCCGTTGGTCACCTGCTCCTCGATGACGCTCCGCGGATCGTCGACGACCTCCGCGGAGATCTCCACGCCCCGGTTCATCGGACCCGGATGCATGACGAGCGCGTGGTCGGGGAGCAGCCCCATCCGCCGCCCATCGACTCCCCAGAACCGGGAGTACTCCCGCGTCGACGGGAAGAACGCGTGGTGCATGCGCTCGCGCTGCACACGAAGGAGGTAGAGCACGTCCGTGCTAGCGAGCTCGCGGTCGAGGTCGGTCGCCACCCCCACACCCCAGTCCTCGACGGCCGGCGGTAGCAGGGTCGGCGGTGCGACGAGGGTCACCTCGGCGCCGAGCAGCCGGAGCACCTCCACCTCGCTGCGCGCGACGCGCGAGTGCAGCACGTCGCCCACGATCGTCACCCGACGTCCCGTGAGCGCTCCGAGGTGGCGCCGCATCGTGAAGGCATCGAGCAGCGCCTGGGTGGGGTGCTGGTGCCAGCCGTCCCCGGCGTTGAGCACCGGGACGTCGAGCTCGCGCGCCAGCTGCACCGGTGCGCCGGCCGACGACGTGCGCAGCACGACGAGGTCGACGCCCATCGCGGTGAGGGTGCGAGCGGTGTCGAGGAGCGACTCACCCTTCGAGACCGAGGAGCCGGCCGAGGAGAAGCTCACCACCTCCGCCGAGAGCCGCTTCGCCGCGAGGTCGAAGCTCAGGCGGGTGCGCGTCGAGTCCTCGAGGAAGAGCGTGCAGACGACGCGTCCGCGCAGGGTCGGAGCGCTCCCGCGCTCGCGCCGTGCGATCGGGAGCATCTCCTCCGCCATGTCGAGGAGCTCCTCGACCTCGGCGAGCGAGAGGTCGGAGATGGCGAGGAGGTCGCTCGGGCGCTCGTTCACGGCGCGACCCCTCCGTCGGGGGCGTCGGGACCCCGGCCGAGGAGCACCTCGTCGATGCCATCGACCTCGGCGAGCCGGACCCGCACGTGCTCGTCGTAGGCCGTGGGCACGTTGCGACCGACGTGGTCGGCTCGGACGGGCAGCTCACGGTGTCCTCGATCGACGAGCACGACGAGTCGGACCCGGGACGGGCGTCCGAGCTCCGCGAGGGCATCGAGCGCCGCCCGGATCGTCCGGCCGGTGTAGAGCACGTCGTCGACGAGCACGACCGTCCGACCGTCGATCGACACCGGGACGTCCGTGCGCGCGAGGGAGAGGGGTCCACGCTGGTCCAGGTCGTCCCGGAACAGGGTGACGTCGAGCGCACCGACCGGGACCTCGGAACCCTCGATCTCGGCGACATGGCGCGCGAGCCGGTGCGCCAAGGGGATGCCACGCGTCTGGATGCCGACGAGGACGAGCCCCTCGGCGCCGTGGTTGCCCTCGACGAGCTCATGGGCGAGTCGGCGGACGGCACGGCCGACGGACTCGGCGTCGAGGATCGCCCTCAACGTCCACCCCGCGTCGATCCGGGCGGGAGGCGCCAGCGACCGGACGCGCGCTGGACGCAGCGAGGAGGACGCCGGACCCGGCCGGAGCGGGCGTCGGAGCCCGCAGGACCGCGTGGTCGAACCACGCCGCCTCCTTCCCGGCCTCACGGGACCGGTCGTTAAAGGACGCTCGTGCTTGCCGCAGCACCGTAGCAGGGGCTGGAGGGCACCCCGCGCAACCGACGCGTCGGGCTCACGCGCCGGACGGATCCGTCGCGTCCGAAGCCGCGCTCGCGGCATCCTCGACCGCGCGGTCATGCGGACCGTCGTCCTCACCGCCCGCTTCGGCGCCAGCCCCATCGAGGCTGGCCCCGATCGCGTCGACGTCGGACCCGCGAGCATCGAGGCTGCGCACGACGGAGGACAGCACGCCGTTGACGTAGCGCGCGGAGTCGGGAGTCGAGAGGTCGCGGGCCATCCCCACGGCCTCGTCGAGCACGATCGCCGGCGGCGTGGGCTCGTGGAGGAGCTCCCACACCGCGAGCCGGAGGAGCGTCCGGTCGAGCGCCGGCATGCGCTCGACGCGCCAGTCGTGGGCGTGGCGGGCGATGCGTG
>JBEAQO010000185.1:0-4817 GCA_041163825.1 Actinomycetota bacterium
CGCCAGCGGCACGCTCTCGGTCCGCTCGACGGCGGTCTCGGGTCCGGCGCTCGTCGTCATCGCCGGGCTCGTCGTCGCCCTGCTCGGCGGCTCGGCCGCCCGGGCAGCACGGCGACGCACGGTCGGCGATCGCGACACCACCGGCGCGTAGCGTCCCGGACGCATCGGATGCGGGAGCGCCCGGGGCGCCACGACGACGGCACCAGCAGCACGGCGGCGATGAGGAGGGGCGGATGCAGCCACCGGCAGGGGGCGGGCCATCGCCCGACGCGCGCCCCTGGCCCGACCGCACCCACCTCGGCGGCCGCTACCGGCTCGATCGTCCGATCGCCTCGGGAGGCGTCGCCATCGTGTGGCTCGCCTTCGACGAGCATCTCGCTCGACCCGTCGCCATCAAGCTCCTCCACCCCCACCACGCCCACGATCCGCTCGTCGTCGAGCGCTTCGAGCGCGAGGCGCGCGCCGCCGCCCGCATCAACCACCCCAACGTCGTGCGGATCTACGACACGGGGCGCGACGGCGACCTCGTCCACCTCGTGATGGAGCACGTCGATGGCCCGACGCTGCGCACCGTGCTCAACGAACGGGGGCGCCTCGAGCCGATGGTCGTCGCCGCGCTCGGAGAGCAGGTCGCGGCCGCGCTCGGGGAGGCGCACGATCACGGGCTCGTCCACCGTGACGTCAAGCCCGGCAACATCCTCATCGCCGATGACGGCACGGTGAAGGTCACCGACTTCGGCATCGCGAAGGCGATCGCCGAGGACGACGCCACCCTGACCCGTCCCGGGATGGTCGTTGGGACCGCCGCCTACGTCGCACCTGAGCAGCTCGAGGATCGTGAGGTCGACGCGCGCGCCGACGTGTACGCGCTGGGCGTCGTGCTCTACGAGGCGCTCGTCGGCAAGGCGGCCTTCGCCGGGGACACCCCGGCCGCGACCGCGGCGATGCGGCTGCGCTACGAGCTCCTCCCCCCGCGCCAGCTGCGCGCCGACGTCCCGCGGGCGCTCGATGACATCGTCACCCGCGCCACCCGCCATGACCCGCGCGACCGCTACGTCGATGGCGCGCGCCTCGCGAGCGCGCTCGCCCCGCTGGTGCGCGCCAAGCCCGCCGACCTCACGGCCACGCTCCTGCCCGAGGGTTCGGCGGTGCATGGACGCGGCGCCAGGCGTGACGCGGACGAGCCGATCGAGGACGCCTCCCCCTTCGTCGGGCCGATCCCGACCTCGCGTGCCGAGTACCTCGGGCGCCTGCTCGCTGCGGCGGCCGCGGGGGTCGCCCTCGCGCTCGCAGGGACGCTCGCCTTCCGAGCGCTCTCCGCCGACGACCTCGTGCGGGATGGTCGCGGTGACGGCGCAGCGAGCTGGATGGTCGAGTCGGTCGAGGTGCTCGGTGCGGATGCGGCTGGCGTGGGTGATCCGGAGGCGATGGTCGACGGCGACGTGCAGACGGTCTGGACGAGTCCGGGCTTCGGCGACCGGACGTTCGACGGCACCCGTGAGGGCATCGGGATCGTGCTCGACCTCGGTCAGGCGAGACGCGTGCAGGGGCTCCGGCTCGAGCTCACACGCGGCGGTGCGGACGTCGAGATCCGTTCGGCCGAGGAGCGGCCCGACCCCGCGCTCGGGCTCGACGGCTGGGGCACCCCACGTGCCTCCGCGCTCGGGGTACGACCGCAGCAGCGCTTCGAGTGGTCGGAGACCACCGCCCGCTACTGGCTCGTGTGGTTCACCGGGCTGTCGAACGAGGGCGGCGAGTTCCGCGTCGAGGTCGCAGGGATCGAGCTGCTCGGTCCCGCCTGACGCGGCGGCGCAGGGACACGCCCGCCGGCGCGGGCAGCCGCCCGTGCGACCCCGGGAACATCCGCGGGGACGGCGTCGTTACCCTCCCGCCGTCCCCGCACGAGCACGCCCGTCCCGCCCATCGAGCGTCCCATGTCCGAGGCCTCCCACCACCGCGTCGTCATCCTCGGTTCCGGCCCTGCCGGGCTGACGGCCGCCGTCTACGCGGCGCGCGCCGACCTCGCCCCCGTGGTCGTCGAGGGCGTCGTCGAGGGCGGTCCGACCGGTGGGCAGCTCACGCTGACGACCGAGGTCGAGAACTACCCCGGCTTCCCGACGGGCATCACCGGTCCGCAGCTGATCTCCGACATGCGCGCGCAGGCGGAGCGCTTCGGCACGACCTTCGTCACCGAGGACGTGATGCAGGTGCACCTCGACCAGCACCCCTTCTCGCTCGCGACGGCGTCGGGTCGCAGCCTCACCGCCGACGCGCTGATCGTGGCCACCGGCGCCAAGCCCCGCCGGCTCGAGGTGCCCGGCGAGGACGTGCTCTGGGGCTCGGGCGTGTCGGCCTGCGCCACCTGCGACGGCTTCTTCTTCCGTGACCGTCACGTGGTCGTGGTCGGTGGTGGCGACTCGGCCGTCGAGGAGGCCACGTTCCTCACGAAGTTCGCGAGCCGCGTGACCATCGTGCACCGTCGCCAGGAGCTGCGCGCCTCGGCGATCATGCGCCAGCGCGCGCTCAGCAACGACCGCATCGACTTCGAGTGGGACTCGGTGATCACCCGCATCGACGGCGCCGACGGCCAGGTCTCCTCGGTGACCCTCGCCGATGTCACCACGGGGGAGGAGCGAGCGTTCCCCTGCGACGGCGTGTTCCTCGCCATCGGGCACATCCCGAACACCTGGCTGTTCGACGGCGCGCTCGCCACCGACGACCAGGGCTACCTCGTCGTCGACGAGCCCTCGACCCGCACGAACGTCGAGGGCGTCTTCGCCTGCGGGGACGTCATGGACCACACCTACCGGCAGGCGATCACCGCTGCCGGGACGGGCTGCCGGGCCGCCATCGACGCCGAGCGCTGGCTCACGGACCGAGCATCCCGCGCCGGCTGACACGGCATGGCACCCTGCGGGCAGGGCATCGCCGCAGGGCCGACCGACCACCCCGGACCGGTCCACCGACCGGCCCATGGGACCGAGGAGAGGAGCGCCCGATGGGTGCGACACCCGTGAACGATGCGGACTGGGACCGTGAGGTCCTGCAGAGCGACAAGCCGGTGCTCGTCGACTTCTGGGCCGAGTGGTGTGGACCGTGCCGCATGGTCAGCCCTATCGTCGACCAGATCGCCGACGAGCACGGCGGACGCATGAAGGTCCTGAAGATGGACGTCGACGCGAACCCCGCGACCGCGCGCAGCCTCGGGATCATGTCGATCCCGACCCTGATCGTGTTCGACGGTGGGCGCGACGCGAAGCGGATGGTCGGCGCCAAGGGCAAGGCCCAGCTCGAGGCGGAGCTCAGCACCTGGCTCGCCTGACCCGGACAGATCGACCGGGTCCGGTCGACCTCACCCGGCCGGACGGGCCGGAGGGAAGCGCTGGACGCCGGCGACGAGCCGGAGCCCGGGGGCACGCGTCGGCGTCGGCCTACGCTCGCGCGCATGGACCCCATCGCGCGCGGCGCCTCCGGCCCCGAGGTCGAGGACATCCAGCGACGCCTCGAGGGGCTGGGGCTCTCCCTCGGTGCCGACGAGTCCGGGCGCTTCGGTGACGCCACCCTCACCGCGGTGCGAACGTTCCAGCGTGCACGCGGGCTCCCCGCGGACGGCATCGTCGACGAGGACACCTGGCAGGTCCTCGTCAGCGCGTCGTACCGGCTCGGTGATCGGCTGCTGTTCCTGACCCGGCCGCTGCTGCGTGGCGACGACGTTCGCGACCTCCAGCAGCGCCTCAACCGGCTCGGCTTCGACGCCGGCTACGACGACGGGCTCTATGGCCCCATGACCGTTCGGGCGCTCTCCGGTCTGCAGGCCGACGTCGGCCTCCCGGTCGACGGCATCCTCGGCCCGGCCACCCTCGACGCGATCCGGCGCCTCCACCGCGACCATCAGGCCGCACCGGTGTTCGTCGCGCGGGAGCGCGCCCAGCTCCGGCGCCCGCCACGGCCCACCGTCGCCGGCGCGCGCGTGATGCTCGACCCCTCCCACGGCCCCACCGACCCGGGACTCGTCGGTCCCGACGGGACCCCGGAGCACGAGGTCACCTGGCGCATCGCGTCGCTCATCGAGGGCCGCCTCGCAGCGCTCGGTGCGCGGGTCGTGCTCTCGCGCGGACCCGCGACGACCCCGACCCAGGTCGAGCGCGCGACGCTCGCCAACAACGAGGGGGTCGAGCTCATCCTCTCGGTGCACGTGAACGGCTCGGCCTCCGCCGCGGCCTGCGGGGTCGCCGCCTACTACTTCGGCACCGCGGACGGCCCGGCCTCCGAACGGGGCCGCCGACTCGCCGACCTCGCCGCCGATGCGATCGTGGGAACGACCGGCGCGGCGCACTGCCGCACGCACCCCTCGACGATGACGATCCTCAGCCATTCCCGCGCCCCCGCGGCGGTCGTCGAGCCCGGCTTCCTGACCCACCCCGAGGAGGGCGTGCGGTTGGTCGATGCCGAGCACCAGCGCGCCATCGCCGATGCGCTCACCGAGGCCGTCGTCGCGTTCCTGACCGCGCGCAACGGCTGACCGCACCGGTCAGGGCGCGGCCTCGACGGCGCTGTCCGGGGCGCGCGGGGTGGCGGTCACGTCCCAGTCCGGCGCCACGAGCAGCCGGCGTCCGACGTTGAGGATGACGGCAGCGATCGCGACCGAAGCGGCGCCAGCGGCCATCGCTGCCACCGGGCCCGCGGCATCGATGAGCGCGCCGCCCATCGCCGCGCCCCCGGCGGAGCCGATGAACACGGAGGCCTGCGTCCACGACTGCGCCTCGGCCCGCGCGCTCGGTGGGGAGAGGTCGTCGATCACCTGGAACGCGCTGATG
>JBEAQO010000186.1:0-6058 GCA_041163825.1 Actinomycetota bacterium
GAGGTGCCGGCGAAGCCGACGAGCGCGGCGGCCCGTGCCGCGGCGACCGCGGCCTCCTCGTGCGCCCGGCGCGTGCCGAACTCGAGCAGGTCGCGGCCCCTGGCCGCGGTGACCATGCGGGCCGCGGCGGAGGCGATGGCGCTGTCGTGGTTGAGGATGCTCAGGACCAGCGTCTCGAGCAGGATCGCTTCGGCGAAGCCCGCCTCGAGGGTCAGCACGGGGGAGCCGGGGAGCAGGACCTCACCCTCGCGGTAGGCGTCGATGCGCCCGGAGAAGCGGAACCCCGCGAGCCACGCGAGCGTCGTGTCGGAGACGATGCGCTCGTCCGCGAGGTGGTCGAGCGTCGCCGCGTCGAAGCGGAAGGCGTCGATCGCGTCGACGAGCCGTCCGAGTCCGGCGGCCACGCCGTAGCGTCGGCCGGGGGGCAGCGAGCGCGCGAAGACCTCGAACACGGCGCGACGGGCCGCCGTGCCGTCGGCGAGGGTCGTGTCGAGCATGGTGAGCTCGTAGCGGTCGGTCAGGAGTGCGGTCGAGACCACGAGCACCCTCGGCGTCGCGGCGGGCGGGGCACCCGCTCCGGTTGTCGTCAGACTGACCATAACCTAGCGCGGCGCGGGCGTCAAGGTCGGTCGGCCTACGCTCCGATGGGGAGGAGGCGACGATGGCGATCGACGTGCGGGCGCTGGGGCGCGGGATGCTGCAGCGCTGCCCTCGCTGCGGCGCGCGCGGCCTGTTCGAGTCGTTCTTCCGCCTGCGCAAGCGCTGCCCCGGCTGCGCCTACTCCCTCGAACGGGAGGAGGGCTACTGGCTCGGGTCGATGATCGTCATCATGGCGCTGACCCTCGTCGTGTTCGGTGTCGTGGTCGTCGGCGGGATGGTCGCGACCTGGCCGGACGTGCCCTGGGACCTCCTGCTGGTCGCCGGGGTCGTCGTCAACGTGGTCGTCCCGGTGTTCGCCTACCCGTGGTCGCAGACCACGTGGATGGGGCTCGATCTGACCTTCCATCCGCTCGAGGCGGCCGAGGAGGCCGATGCCATCGCGGCGCGCGATGTCGTGGAGCGTGGAGGCGACGGCGGGCGCGACGGCGGGAGCGGCGGAGCATGAGCCTCGACGAGGCGGAGGTCCGCCACGTCGCGCGCCTCGCGCGTCTCGCCCTGCCCGACGAGGAGATCGCCGCGCTCGCCCCCCAGCTCTCCGCCATCCTCGCCTACGCGGAGCAGGTCCGCGAGGTCGCGGCCGACGAGGTCGAGCCGACCACCCACCCGCTCGGGCTGACCGACGTGCTGCGCGCCGATGTGCGCACGCCCTCGACCGAGCGTGATGCGATCCTCGCTGGTGCGCCCGACCCGGAGGAAGGGCGCTTCGCCGTGCCCCGGATCGTGGACGACGAGACCGGCGGCGCGTCGTGAGCGCCCTCGTCGGCGCCACCGCGGTCGAGCTCGCCGGGCGGATGGCGCGGGGGGAGACCAGCGCGCGTGAGGTCGTCGACGCGCACCTCGACGCCATCGAGGCGCATGATGCCACGCTCGGCGCGTTCCTCGCGGTCACGGGCGAGTCCGCCCGCGCGCACGCCGACGATGTCGACCGGCGCCGCCGTGGAGGGGAGGCGCTCGGTCCGCTCGCGGGCGTTCCGCTCGCGCTCAAGGACGTCCTCACGATGCGCGGTGCGCCGACGACCTGCGGCTCGCGCATGCTCGAGGGCTGGGTCCCTCCCTACGACTCGACCGTCGTCGAACGCCTGCGCGCGGCCGACGTCGTCATCCTCGGCAAGACCAACATGGACGAGTTCGCGATGGGCTCGTCCACGGAGAACTCCGCGTTCCACCCGACGCGCAACCCGTGGGACCTCGAGCGGGTGCCCGGCGGCTCGTCGGGCGGTTCCGCGGCGGCGGTCGCCGCCGGGCTCGCGCCGCTCGCGATCGGGACCGACACGGGCGGCTCGATCCGCCAGCCGGCCGCGTTCTGCGGCATCGTCGGCGGCAAGCCGACCTACGGCACGGTCTCGCGCCATGGTCTCGTCGCGTTCGCATCCTCGCTCGATCAGGCCGGTCCTCTCGCGGGGACCGTGGAGGACACGGCACTCCTGCACGCGGTGATCGCCGGACACGACCCGCGTGACTCGACGTCGAACCCGGACGATCCCGCCGACGTCGTCGAGCGGCTGACCGACGGGGTCTCGGGGTTGACCGTCGGCGTGGTGCGCGAGCTCTCCGGGGAGGGCTACGAGCCGGGGGTCGCCGCCGCGTTCGCGGGGGCGCTCGAGCGGCTCGAGCGGCTCGGGGCCCGCATCGAGGAGGTCTCGCTCCCGCACGCGCCCTACGGCCTCCCGGCCTACTACCTCGTCGCTCCCTCGGAGGCGTCGTCCAACCTCGCGCGGTTCGACGGGGTCCGCTACGGGCTGCGCGTCGACGCGCCGACGGCCGAGGAGATGAACGCCGCGACCCGCGCGGCCGGCTTCGGGCCCGAGGTCCGGCGCCGCATCATGATCGGCACCCATGCGCTCTCGTCGGGCTACTACGACGCCTACTACCTGCAGGCGTCGCGCGTCCGGACCCTGATCGCTCGCGACTTCGCGGCCGCCTTCGAGCGGATCGACGTGCTCGTGAGCCCGACGGCCCCGACCGTGGCCTTCCCGCTCGGCGACAAGGCATCGGACCCGCTCGCGATGTACCTCAACGACGTCGCGACGGTGCCCGCCTCGCTCGCCGGTGTCCCGGCGCTCTCCGTGCCGGCCGGGCTCGCCGAGCCGGTGGGCGGGGGCGACCCGCTGCCGGTCGGACTGCAGCTGATGGCGGCGCTGGGCCGTGATGACCTCGCCTACCGCGTCGCCTGGGCCTTCGAGCAGGACCTCGCGTTCGACCGCCACCCTCGAGGTGCGCGCGCCATGGCGGTCGGGTCGTGAACCCCCTGCCGGAGGGCTGGGAGCTCGTCGTCGGCCTCGAGGTCCACGTCGAGCTCTCGACGGCCTCCAAGATGTGGTGCGGCTGCTCGACCGAGTTCGGCGGCGAACCGAACACGAACGTCTGCCCCGTCTGCACCGGCCAGCCCGGTGCGCTGCCGGTCGCCAACGCGCGCGCCGTCCACGACGCGATCCTGCTCGGTCTCGCGCTCGACGGGACCATCGCGCCGCGCTGCCGCTTCCACCGCAAGAACTACTTCTATCCCGACCTCGCCAAGAACTACCAGATCAGCCAGTACGACGTGCCGCTGGTGTCGGACGGCCACCTCGACGTCGAGCTCGAGGTCGACGGCAGGCGCGAGGTCCGGCGGGTCGGCATCGAGCGCCTGCACATGGAGGAGGACACGGGAAAGTCCGTCCACCTCGGGGCGACCGGACGCCTGCACGGCGCCGACCGCTCGCTCATCGACTACAACCGCTCGGGGGTGCCGTTGCTCGAGATCGTCTCGCGGCCGGACGTGCGCGACCCCGAGACCGCGCAGGCCTACCTGCGGGAGCTCCAGGGCATCGTGCGCTCCCTCGAGGTGTCGGACGCCCGCATGGAGGAGGGGTCCATCCGCTGCGACGCGAACGTGTCGGTCCGCCGCCATGGCGAGCCGCTCGGCACGCGCTGCGAGATCAAGAACCTCAACTCCGTGCGCTCGCTCGGACGTGCGATCCGCGCCGAGGCCGAGCGCCAGGTCGCGCTCATCGAGGCCGGTGGCGAGGTCGTGATGGAGACGCGCCACTGGGACGAGGAGGCCGGGGTGACCCGGACGCTGCGGCGCAAGGAGACGGTGACCGACTACCGCTACTTCCCCGACCCCGACCTCGTCGAGCTCGTGACGACCCCCGAGCGCATCGCCGAGGTCCGTGCGGAGCTCCCGGAGCTGCCCTCCGCGACGCGGGCTCGGCTCGTCGCCGCCGGGGCCGCCCCCGATCAGGCGAATGCCCTCGTGACGGGCGGCCTCGTCGAGGTGCTCGACGCGGCGGTCGCGGACGGGGCGCCCACGGCGAGCGCGGTCAACTGGCTCGTGGGGGACGTGACCGGCCGGCTCTCCGCGCTCGGGCTCGAGATCGGCGCCTCCGGGCTGACCGGGGCGCACCTCGCCGCGCTCATCGGCCTCGTCGAGGCCGGGACGCTCTCCACCGCGATGGCGCGTCAGGTCCTCGACGTGCTGCTCGAGGAGCGCGGCACCCGAGGACCGTCCGACATCGCGCGCGAGCGGGGACTCGAGCAGGTCAGCGATGCCGGTGCGCTGGAGGGGGTCGTCGCGGCCGTCGTCGCGGACGACCCCGCGAGCGTCGCCGCGGTGCGCGCAGGCAACGAGCGCGCCATCGGGGCGCTCATGGGCAAGGTCATGCGCGAGACCGGTGGACGCGCCGACCCGCGCGTGGTCAACGAACTGCTTCGCGCGGCCATCGCGGCCACCGAGGACGACGCGTAGGGACGGCATCACCGGTGCGCGGGGCGGAGCGCAGCGACCACGGCACGGCGGGGCATCGGCACGGCGGACGGCAGGACGGAGGCACATGGTGGGCGAGTTCGACCACGTCGTCGTCGGCGCGGGCAGTGCAGGATCCGTCGTCGCGGCCGGACTCGCCGACCGCGGCAGCCGGGTCCTCGTCGTCGAGGCCGGTCCGCGCGACCGCGACCCGCGCATCCGCATCCCGGCCGCCGCAGCGGACCTGTGGTTCGGACGGCTCGACTGGGCGTTCGACACCACCCCGCAGCCGGGGCTCGGTGGGCGCAGTGACACCTGGCCGCGCGGACGCGTCGTCGGTGGGTCCTCGTCGATCAACGCGATGATGCACGTGCGCGGCATCGACGCGGACTTCGACGCCTGGGCCGAGGCCGGTGCGACCGGATGGGACGCGTCCGCGATGAACGCGGCCTTCCGCCGACTCGAGGACGACGAGCGCGGCGCGGCGCCGCACCGCGGCGCGGGCGGTCCGATGACGGTCTCGCGCCAGCGCGATCCGCGACCCCTCACGCTCGCGTTCCTCGACGCCTGTGAGGAGCTCGGCATCCCGCGCGTCGAGGACCATCACGTCGAGCCCCACGGCTGCGCGCTCACGATGGTCGCCCAGCGGGACGGCCGTCGCTGGAGCGCGGCCGATGGCTTCCTGGCACCCCGCCTCGGTCGGTCCGGCACGACCCTGACGCTGCGCACCGGGGTCGAGGTCGTGCGCGTGGTCCTCGAGCGCGGTCGGGCGGTGGGCATCGAGGCGATCGTGCGCGGACGACGTCGTCTCGTGCGCGCCCGCCACGGCGTCGTGCTGGCCGCCGGTGCCATCGGGTCACCGGTGCTGCTGCAGCGCTCCGGCATCGGGGACGCCGCCCACCTCGCGCGGCTGGGGATCGACGTGGTCGTCGACAACCCCTCGGTCGGAGCGAACCTGCAGGACCACCTCGTCGCAGGGATGATCGGCGCCGCGTCATCGGGCAGCCTGCACGGCGCCGACCGTGACCCCGGTGCGGTCCTGCGGTGGCTGCGCGAGCGTCGCGGGCCGCTGACCTCGAACCTCGGAGAGGCCATCGCGTTCCTCTCGACGCGGGACGGTGAGCCCTGGCCCGACATCGAGCTCATCGCCATCCCGGCACCGCTCCGTGACCATGGGCGCGAACGTCCCCCGCAGCACGGCATCACCGTCGGCGCCATCCTGCTCACCCCAGCGAGCCGGGGGCGCGTCACCATCGCGAGCGCGGAGCCCCGTGTTCGTCCCACGATCGACCCGAACGTGCTCTCGGAACCGGACGACCTCGTCCGGCTGCTCGCCGGCGTCCGTGTCGTGCAGCGCCTGCTGACCGGGACGCGGGCGATGACGGACGCGCTCGATGGGCTGCTGGTCCCGCAAGCGCCGCTCGAGGACGACGCAGCGCTGACCGCGCACGTGCGCGACATCGCGCAGACCCTCTACCACCCGGTCGGGACCTGCCGCATGGGCTCCGATGAGGCCGCCGTCGTCGATCCGTCGCTCGCCGTCCGGGGGGTCGAGGGCCTCTCCGTCGTCGACGCCTCGGTCATGCCCACCATCGTGCGTGGGCACACCAACGCACCGACGATGGCGATCGCGCTCCGGGCCGTCGACCTCATCGGCAGCGCCTGAGGTCGGCC
>JBEAQO010000187.1:0-3999 GCA_041163825.1 Actinomycetota bacterium
AGGTCCCGGACACGCGGGCGGACGGCGCGCCCAGCCGGGATGCGGCGCCGACCCCCACCGAGGCCCGGGTCAGCGCAGCTGACGCAGGACCGTGACGACCTTGCCCATCACGCGCGCGTCCCGGTCCGTGCCGACCTCGATCGGGTCGTAGGCCGGGTTCGCCGGGTCGAGGAAGACGCGGCCCTCGCGATCGCGGCGGAACGTCTTGACCGTCGCCTCGCCGTCGATCAGCGCGGCGCAGACCTCGCCCTGCTCGACCTGGGGCTGCTCGCGCACGACCACGAGGTCGCCGTCGAGGATCCCGGCCTCGACCATCGAGTCGCCCCGCACCCGCAGCATGAACACCTGGCCCTCGCCGACCAGCTCGCGCGGGAGCGGGTAGACCGATTCGACGCGCTCCTCGGCGAGGATGGGGCCGCCGGCGGCGATGTCACCGACCAGCGGGACGTTTCGTGCTCGGACCGGGCGCTGCTCGAGGTCGGTGTCGGGGTCACGCCCGAGCTCGAGCGTGCGGGGCTTGGCCGGATCGCGCCGCAGGTAGCCCTTGTGCTCGAGGGCCTCGAGCTGGGCATGGACCGACGAGGGAGAGCGCAGCCCGACCGCGTCCCCGATCTCGCGCACGCTCGGCGGGTAACCGTGGGACTCGAGCTGCGCGTGGATGACCTCCAGGATGGCCCGCTGCCGCTCGGTGAGGTCACCGGCGAGGTCGCCCTGGCCGCGGCCGCCGTCCTCGTCCGGGATGTGGCTGGTCATGAGGTCGCTCCTGACGGCGCCGCCGGTCGGCGAACGTCCGTTCGGACAGCCTAGCGCTCCGAGCCCAGGATGCGAACACCCGTTCGGACGTACAGGTGTTCGGACGGCCGGGGCCGCGGGGGGTGCGGACCGAACGCGCGTTCGGCATCCTCCCGAACAGGCGTTCGACCACCACGGTCGGACGATGGGCCCCCGGGGGAGCCGGGACGAGGAGGACCACGATGAGCGCCATGCCCCATCCCGCCAGCACCCCGCTCCGGGCCCTCGGGGCGGCCCCGGCGGGCGTCACGGTCCGGGACCACCGGATCCCCGACGAGCGGCCGATCCTTCGGGTGGTCCCACCGGCGCGGCCCTCGCGAGCGGTGTTCCTCGTCCGCCGGCTGCTCGTGGTGGGGATCCTGGTCCTCGCCGCGCTGGTCGGTGCGGCGGTCGCCGGTCAGGGCGCCGGTGCCGACCTGGTCGACCCGGTGGACGGCCACGTCGTGCTGGCCCCCGGCGAGACCCTGTGGGACGTCGCCGTCGCGACCGCCCCGGACGGGGTCGACGCCCGAGCGCAGCTGGCACGGTTGCGTGAGCTCAACGGCTTCGGCGGAGGTGCGCTCGCCCCGTGGACCGTGGTGCTCCTCCCGGCCCGCTGACCCGTCCGCGTCGCTCGTCCGCGCGGCCCGTCCGCTCGGCCCGTCAGTCCTCGGCGTCCTTGGGGGGAGCGTCCTTGCGCAGGCTCGAGAGCTCGCGCTCGAAGTCCTCGGCGCCCTCGAAGCCCTTGTAGACCGACGCGAAGCGCACGTAGGCGACCTCGTCGAGCTCGCGCAGGCGGGCGAGCACGGCGAGCCCGACGCGCTCGGAACTGACCTCGCGACCGCCCTGCTCCCGAAGTGCGCGCTCGATGGCGATCGCGGCGGCGTCGAGCTCGTCCTCTGGGATGCGGCCGCTGCCCGCGCGCGCCATGCCGTCGCGGACCCGGGCCTGGTCGAAGGGCACGAGCCGTCCCGAGCGCTTGCGCACGAGGAGCTCGGGCAGCTCGATGCGCTCGTAGGTGGTGTAGCGGAGGCCGCAGCCGAGGCACTCGCGCCGGCGTCGGATCGCACCGCCGTCCGGTGTCGGTCGGGAGTCGACGACGCGGTCGTCGTCGACGCGGCAGGTCGGGCAGCGCATCGCGTCCCTCCCGTCCCGACCTCGGCCTGTCTCGGCGATCGCGCGGCGCGGCGCTCGACCACGGCACCTCGAGCCGACGCGCCGCGCGTCCCCGCGCCGCGCTGCTCGGGTGGAGGCTAGGTCCGGGACGCGGCCCCGGCTCCGAGGCACCCCCGTCGTGTCCGAGCCGCGCGCCGCATCGCTAGCGTCGCCGGCATGCCCGATCCGCTCCATCGCGCGGCCGAGCCGGTCCCGTCCGCATCCGACCGGTCCTCGTCGGTCCCCCCGTGGCGCGATGGCATCGAGCTCGGGCCGGTGGGCCTGGGGCTCGTGGTCTCGCCCACGGTGCGCACCGACCCGACCGGGGCGCTCGTGCGCGAGGCGTTCGCGTCCCCGGCCCTCGAGGGCCCACCCGGCGTGCTGCAGGGAGGCTTCGCCTCGCTGCTGCCGGCGCTGGCCGCGCGGCTCGTCGATGCGCACGGTGCACCATTGACGGCCCTCACGGTGCGGCTCCGCGCACCGACCCCCCTCGGCCGACGCCTCGACGTCGCCGTGCGTCCGATCGACGTGGCGCGCCATACGGTCTCGGTGGAGCACGAGGGACGCACCCTCGTCACCGCCGAGGTCGAGTTCGCCGGTGCCGAGGCCGCGATCGGTGCCGACCTCGTCGCGCTCGCCCGCTCGCGGGCCACCGGAGCGGCCCGGGTCGAGGGCGCGCCCGGCCCCGGCGACGATCCCCATCCGACCTGCTTCGTGTGCGGGAGCCGGTCGAGCCACCCGCTCGCCCTGCATCTCACGACCGAGCCGCTGGGTGACGAGGCCGCCGTGACCGGCTGGGTCGCCGACGAGGCGCTGGCCGGCACCAGCCTCGCGCTCGTGCGCGGCGCCTCGGCCGAGGCGCCCGGTGTCGTCGACGAGCTCGTCCTGGCCGCCGTGCTCGACTGCGTGTCCGCGCGAGCGGCGCTGCCGGTGGCACGGGCGAGCGGACACGGCGGGGTCGTGCTCGGATCGTTCGCGCTGCGCAGTCGCGCGCCCGTCCCGGTCGTCGATCCGGTGCGGGTGGTGGCACGCATCGATGGCCGGGACGGGCGCAGGATCCGTGCGCGCGTCGCTGTCGTGGACGACGAGGGTGCGGTCGCGGTGGTGGCCTCGGTGGTCCACGTCGCCGTGCCCGAGATGCCGGCGCTGCGCGCCCTCGAGGAGCGCGTCGGAGACCGGTCGCCGGGCTAGCGCCGGACCTCGACGAGCACGCGGCGGCCGTGGCGGCCGTCATCGTCGGACCACAGGTCGACCAGCTCGAGCCGGCCGTCCTCGCGCTGCTGGACGCGGCAGCGGCCCTTGCCCGTCGCGCGCTGGGCGGTCGTGACGCCCTCGACGAGGTGCACGAAGCGGTACTCGAGGAGGTCGTCGACGACGACCCCGGCGAGCTCGCCCTCGGTCACCTCGTCGGACTCGTAGCGCGCGAGCGCGCGGCGGCCCTCTTGCAGGAACCTCACGGTCAGCCCGTCGACCACCGGCCCATCGGTGGTCTCCTCGAGCGTGAAGGTCAGGCCGTGCAGGTCGATGCCCTCGACGGCCGCGAGGTGCCGGCCCGCCTGCCAGTCGGCGCGCGTGAGCGCGTAGCCCCACTCCGACGCGTAGGAGCCGTCGGGCTGCGGGAACGACTCGCGGTAGCGCGCCTCCATGCGGAAGCCGGCGGCGTTGAACACGCGCTGCATGGGCACGTTGCGCTCGTGCGCACGCCCCGTCAGGCGCATCACCCCGGCGTCGGCCGCGAAGTGGTGATCGGCGAGCGAGCGCAGGACCTCACGACCGAGCCCACGGCCGCGGAAGCCCGGCGCGATGCGCAGCACGACGCTCGCGTCGGGTCCACCGAGGTCGGTGACCAGCGCGAAGCCGGCCGGCTCGCCCGCGACGGTGACGGCCCACGCGAAGCGGTGCTCGTCGGCCCACGTCCCCGTTTCGAGCTCGGCGGCGAGCGTGGCCGCGTCCCAGCCGAGCGCGGGCGCGAGCGCGGTCGCCGAGGTGCGGTCGACCTCGACCGCCCAGTCCACGTCGTCCGTGACGAGCACGCGCAGCCGGAGGTCAGCGACCGCCGGGCGCTCAGCCACG
>JBEAQO010000188.1:0-5622 GCA_041163825.1 Actinomycetota bacterium
GCGGCGCTGCGGAGCCCCTCGACACGACCGAGGCCGCCCTCCAGCACGGCGAGCGAGACCCCGTCGGGCAGCGGCGACCTCGTCCAGTCCCCGTTCACGGGTGGATGCCGATCGCGGTCAACCCGCTCGTCTCGTCGAGACCGAGCATCCGGTTGAGGTTCTGCAGCGCCTGACCGGCCGCTCCCTTGCCCAGGTTGTCGATCGCTGACGAGACGATGACCCTGCCCGTCCGGGGGTCCACCACCGCGCCGAGCTGGCATCCGTTCGATCCGGCCAGCGCCTTGGTGTGCGGGAACGTGCCGGGCTCGAGGACCTCGACGAAGTGCTCGGTGCGGTAGCGGTCGACGAGCGCATCCTGGACGTCGTCGGGCCCGACGCCCGACGCCAGGCGGGCGGAGGCCGTGGCGAGCAGGCCGCGTGGCATCGGGACCAGGTGCGGCGTGAAGGCGATCGCCCCGAGCGGCGTCGCGAGCCGACCGAGCGCGTGCTCGATCTCGATCGTGTGGCGATGCCGAGGGGCGCCGTAGGCGACGACGTCACCGCTCGCGCTCGAGAGCGAGAGCCGGTCGCTCGACGAACGACCAGCGCCGGAGGTACCGCTCATGGCGTCGACGACGACGGTGCCGGGCTCGACGAGTCCGGACAGCGGAGCGAGGGCGAGGAGCGTCGCCGTCGGGTAGCAGCCGGGGTTGGCGACGAGCGCCGCATCGGTGATGGCGTCGCGGTTGAGCTCGGTCAGGCCGTAGACCGCCGCCTCGGCCCCGTCCGCGGCGAGCTCGGGCGCCGGATGGACCTCGCCGTACCACTCGGCGAACTCGGCCGCACCGAGGCGGAAGGCACCCGAGAGGTCGATCACCCGCGTGCCCGCGGCGACGAGCGCTGGTGCCAGTTCGAGCGAGGGACCGTGCGGCGTCGCGAGGACGACCACGTCGAGGCCGATCAGACGGTCGAGCGCCACGGGCTCGAGCACGCGGTCATCGGCGAGGTTCGGTGCGACGTCCCGGAGGCGCTCGCCCGCGCGGCTCGAGGCCGCCACGACGGCCACGTCGATGCCGGCATGCCCCGCGGCCAGGCGCAGGAACTCCGTCCCGCCGTAGCCGGACGCACCGACGAGGCCGAGGCGTGCCGGTGCCATGGGGATGCCGATGCGCTCGCTCCCGCGGACTCGGACCGCAGGTTCTCGCACCATTGTGCAGGTTCTCGCAGGACTTCGCAAGTCGGGCGCGATCGGCGGCCGGACCGCCCGCACCGCCTCAGCGACGCAGGGTGGCGCCGATGCCCCCGACGGCGGCCTCGACGGCCGCGATCACGCGCTCCGCATCGCTGTCCTCGAGCTGGCGCTCGGCATCCTGCAGGCGCAGCCGGAACCCGACGCTGCGGCGCCCCTCGCCCACCTGAGGGCCACGGAACTCGTCGAACCACCACAGCTCGTCGAGCAGCGGCGCGGCCGCCCCGACCACTGCCTCGCGCAGCCGCGCCGTCGGGACCGCGTCCGGTGCGACGACCGCGACATCGACCATGAGTGCCGGATGGCGGACGAGCTGCGGCGCCCGAGGATGCTCCGGCTCGAGCGCCGCGAGTCCGAGCACCAGCTCGACCACGAGCTCCCCTGCGACGACGCGGCCGGGGAGGTCGCGTGCCTCGGACTCGTCCGGATGCAGCTCCCCCGCGATGCCGACCTCGTGACCGTCGAGGTGCAGGGTGACGGTGCGCCCCGGGTGCCACCCCGTGCGTTCGACGGGCCGGCGCTCGAGCGCACGCCCGTGCAGCGCCCGCGCCACGACGCCGTCGAGCGCGGCCAGGACCTCCGCCACCTCATGGCCACGCTCGACGTCGAGCCAGCCGGGTCCTCCGAGCTGCCCGAAGGCCGCGAGCCCGAGCGAACGGGGCTGCACCGGCAGCGCCGCACCGTCAGGACCCGTCCAACGCCATCCGGACCCCAACGCCGCATCCAGCACGTCGCCGAGCACGTCATCGGTCGGACGGAAGATGCGGCCGTGCTCGACGAGCGCGAGCCCGGGCCGGCCCTGTCCGTGGTTGTGGCGGAGCGCGCCGAGGAGCCCCTCGAGCAGGCTCGGACGCATCGCGGCAGCGTCACGCGCGAGCGGGTTGGCGAGCCCGACCCTCCCCGTGGTCGCCACCGCCCCAGCGAGCACGCGATCGCCCACGAAGGGTCGCGTCACGGCCTCGTCGAAGCCGTGCGCGAGGACGACGTCGCGCAGGGCCAGCTCGAGACGCGAGACGCGGTCCCGCCCCCCGGCGGTCACGAGCCTCGGCAGCGTCGCCGGCACGCGGTCGTAGCCGTGCAGTCGAACCACTTCCTCCGCGAGGTCAGCGGGCCGCGTGAGGTCGCCACGCCAGCTCGGCGGGGTCACCCGAAGGAGATCGCCCTCGGTCTCCACCTCGCAGCCCGAGCGCACGAGGAGCGCGCGCTGCGCCGACGCGTCGAGCTCCAGGGCGACGAGCCGGGCGATGCGCACGGCCGAGGCCTGCACCTGCGCGCCGCCGACCCACGCCGGACCGGGCGTGCGGACCACGTCGGTGGCCGCGACCGCCTGCGCGTCGGTCAGTCGCGCGACCAGCTCCGCGGCCCGGGCGACGGCGCGCTGCGCACCCTCCGGGTCCACGCGGCGCTCGAAGCGCAGGCTCGCCTCGCTCACGAGCCCGAGCCGACGCGAGGTCCGCCGGATCGCCGCCGGCTCCCACACCGCACCCTCGAGCACGACCACGCCCGTCTCGTCGCGCACCTCCGCGTCGCGCCCGCCCATGACCCCGGCGAGGGACACCGGCTGCTCGGCATCGTCGATGACCAGGTCGCCGGGCTCGAGCACGCGCTCGATGCCGTCGAGGGTCACGAGCCGATCGCCGGCGACCGCCTCACGGACCCTCAGCCGGGCCCCGGCCAAGTGGGCCAGGTCGAAGGCGTGCAGGGGCTGGCCCAGCTCGAGCATCACGAGGTTCGTCACGTCGACGACCGGGCCGATCGAGCGAACGCCGCACTGGGCGAGCCGGTGGCGCACCCACAGCGGCGATCGCCGGGGCGTGACGCCCTCGAGCGTCCAGGCCACGAAGCGCGAGACGCTGTCGGTCGCGAGCTCGACATCGATGCCGGTCGGCGACGGCGCAGCCGGGACCTCCGGCAGGCGAAGCGTGGTGTCGAGGATCGCGGCGAGGTCCCGGGCCACACCGAGGATCGAGAGGTGGTCCCCCCGGTCCGGCTGGACGGCGATCTCGATCACCGGTTCCCCGATCGGGGCGAGCTCGTCGATGGTCGCACCGAGCGGGACGTCATCGGGCAGGAGGAGCAGCCCTGCGTGGTCGTCGCCGAGGCCGAGCTCGCGCGCGGACGCGAGCATCCCGTTCGACACGACACCCCGGATGCGACGGGACTCGAGCGTCATGCCGGGGATCGACGTGCCGGGCGCCGCGTGGAGGACGACGTCGCCCACCTCGAAGTTCGTCGCACCGCACACGACCTCGACCTCGCCCTCGCCGTCCTCGCCGGTCACCCGCACGAGCCGCAGGCTGTCGGCGTCCGGATGCGGGGCGTGCTCGATGACCCGCACCGTGCGCACGCCGGCCGTCCCGGCGCCCGGGCGGGTCACGGCCTCGACCTCGAGGCCGGACCGACCCATGAGGTCGACCAGCGCATCGAGGGGGAGGTCGATGTCGACCATCGACGTCAGCCACGAGAGCGGGACGCGCACCGTCGACCCCCTAGAACCGGGCGAGGAAGCGGGCGTCCGCCTCGTAGAGGTCACGGATGTCGCGCACGCCGTGGCGCAGCATCGCGACGCGCTCGACACCGATGCCGAAGGCGAAGCCCTGGTGCCGCTCGGGGTCGATGCCACAGGCCGTGAGCACCGCCGGATCGATCATCCCGGAGCCGAGGATCTCGAGCCATCCGGAGGCCGATCCCTCGAACGAGACGTCGACCTCGGCCGACGGCTCGGTGAACGGGAAGAAGGAGGGGCGCAGGCGGATCTCGCGGTCCGCACCGAACATCGCCCGCGAGAACGCGAGCAGCGTCCCGCGCAGGTCCGCCATCGTCACGCCCTCGTCGACGAGCAGGCCCTCGACCTGCGTGAACACCGGCGAGTGCGTCGCGTCGACGGCATCGGCCCGGTAGACGCGGCCCGGACAGACGACGGCGATCGGCGGTGATGCGGCGAGCATCGACCGCACCTGCACGGGGGACGTGTGGGTGCGAAGGACGACGTCCTCCTCGACCGACACGTAGATCGTGTCCATCGCCTGGCGCGCCGGATGTTCGGGCGGGATGTTGAGCAGGTCGAAGTTGTAGGCGCCGGCCTCGGCCTCGGGGCCCTCGGCGACGCGGAACCCGAGCCCGACGAACACCTCGACGATCTCGCGCTCGACCTGCGAGAGCAGGTGGGGGCGGCCGGGCCGACCCCGCCGTGGCGGCGCGGTGAGGTCGAGCCGCTCGGACTCCAGCCGCTGGCCGAGCACGGCCGCCCGGGCCTCCGTCGCGCGTGCCTCGAACGCCGCCTGGAAGCGTTCGCGCGCCGCGTTGACGCGCGCTCCGAGCTCGCGACGGGCGTCCTCGTCGAGCGCTCCCATCCCGCGCTGGAGCTCCGCCAACGGCGAGCGCTTCCCGAGGAACGCGACGCGGACGGCCTCGATGGCCTCGGGGTCGGGAGCGGCCGCGAGGTCGGCGAGTGCACGCTCGACGAGCGCAGCGGGATCGCTCACGACGTCTCCTCGGGGGACGACCCAGAGCCTAGACCGCGACCGGCACCCCCCACGAGGACGGCGAACAGCGCGACGGCGCCGGCGGTGGCCGCGTTGAGCGACTCGGCACGTCCCGGCATCGGCACGCAGAGCGTCCCGGCGAGCGCCGATCTCGTCGCTCCGTGCAGCCCGTGGGCCTCGTTGCCGACCACGATCGCGACATCCTCGGGCAGCACCGCCTCGAGCACGCTCGATCCGCCGTCGGCCGCGAGGCCGAGGAGGGGCCGACCGGCCGCGATCTCCGCGAGCGCCCCGGCCCGGTCGCGCCGGACCAGCACGGGCAGGTGGTAGCAGGAACCCGCGGAGGCACGCACGGCCTTCGGCGAGAACGGATCGGCGCCCTCGACGATCACGACCGCTGCCGCCCCGAACGCGTCGGCGGCGCGGACGAGCGTGCCCACGTTGCCCGGGTCGGCGACCCCATCGAGGACGACCACCGCGCCGCGGGCCGGGACGGGGGCCGCGACGTCGGGCGTCGCGACGACCGCGACGGGTCCCGTCGGGTGCACCGTGGTCGCGACACGCTCGAGGACCCGTGCGCTCACGGGGACGCGACGCACCGCTCGTCCCGAGAGCTGCGCACCGGACGCTCCCTCGATGCCGAGCGACTCCGAGCCCTCCGCGTGGAGGACGAGCAGGACCTCGGCCCCGGCCAGCGCCTCGGCCACCACGCGGGGCCCCTCGGCGAGGTGCCGACCCTGCTCGCGACGCTCGGACGCGTCGGTGAGCGCGGCCGCCTCGCGCACCAAGGGGTTGCTGACGGAGGTGATGACCGAGGGCCGCTGCTCGTCGGTCACCACGACGCTCCGCGTGCGATGGGCTCGGGGCGCGAGCGGGCGCGGATCAGGCGGCCTCGGCGTCCAGCGCGCT
>JBEAQO010000189.1:0-4564 GCA_041163825.1 Actinomycetota bacterium
GTGGTCGATGAGCAGCACGGTCTCCCCCGCCGCGAGCGTCGCCCGGGTACCCGGCGCGACGACCCGCGGCGCGACCTCGTCGGGTGGGCTCATCGGAGCGCCCGCGCGGCGGGAGCGACCGCCATCGGGCCGAGCGGCTCGCTGGCACCGGAGCCGGCCGGGCCGAGCACCGGCAGGGGACGGGGCAGGTCGCCGCGCCGTGCGATCAGGCGTTCGCGTTCGCGGCAGAAGGCACAGGTCTCCGCGGTCGTCGGCATCCCGCAGGATGCGCAGGTCGTCAGCTCGGGCGCGGTCTCGGCGCCCCGCGCGGCCTCCGAGGAGAACAAGTGGTCGCGTCGTTCCAGGAACCCGAACAGCAGGTGGGCCTTGGTCCCGGGCGACTCGGCCTCGAGCAGGTCGAGGGCGGCCTTGAGCCGTTGCCCGGTGTTGCCCGCCACGAGGGGGCACTCCTCCACGACGTAGTCGATCCCGCGGACGACGCAGTAGGCCGCGCTCTCGCGCTCGGAGAGGCGGTAGAGGGGCTTGGCCTTGCGGACCTGGTTGTCGGCGCCGTCCGGCAGCGTCGGCCGCTGGCGCGCCAGCATGGCATCGTTCCAGCGCAGCAGGTTGCCCAGGAGCGTGGCTGCCTCATCGTCGAGGTTGTGCCCGGTCAGCACGACGTCGTAGCCGTCCCGCACCGCGACGCGGTTGAAGACGTAGCGCTTGGACAGCCCACACAGGCCACACGTGCTGCGACCGGGACCGGACGCCGCATCGGGGGTCGAGAAGCCGTAGTCCTCGGCGAGGTCCTCGACGACCAGACGCGCGCCGCGCCTCGCGGCGAAGGCCTGCACGACCTCGAGGCTGCGCGACGAGTACCCGCCGATGCCGAGCCCGATGTAGAGGCCGTCGACGTCGTAGCCGAGGTCGAGCAGCACGTCCCAGAGGGCGAGCGAGTCCTTGCCCCCGGAGACGGCGAGCAGGACGCGTTCGCCGTAGTGGAACATGCGACGCCGACCATCGCCCGGCGTGTCGATCGCGCGACGGACCTGGCCCCGCACGTGTTCGACGAAGTGCTCCGCGCACCATGCGGAGCGATGGCGAGGCTCCTCGATGATGGCCCTCGCTCTGCAGACCACGCAGGAGGGTCCGTCCGCCGCGCCCCCGGAGATGACCGGCCGGACCTCGACGGTGGCGTCGTCGGCCACCTCGCTGGCCGCGGTCACGAGCTCACCATCGACGAGCACGAGCACCGTGTGGGGCGGGACGTCGAGCGCCTCGAGCAGCTCGGAGACGCGCCGTGGCCCCTCGACCTCGACCTCCCGGTCGGGGTTGCGGAGGCGGACGCGCATGCAGGGGCTCCGGGACCGGTTCCTGGGGGACGACCCGATCGCTCGGGTGGCGAGAGGCTAGTCCGTGCGCGTGGTGACCACCGGGGCGCCGCCGTCCCGGGTGACGCGCGCCTCGATGCCGGTCACCGCGACCGACCGGGGAGCCCCGATGGCGAGCACCACCGGCTCCCCCTCGACCTCGACCTCGAGGTCCGGCCCCTCGACGAGGTCGAGGACGAGGCGCCCCGGGAGCACCTCGACCGCGAGCCAGCGGTCGCGGAACCGGAGCCGGAACGCCAGACGCGTCCACTCGCTGGGGAGGCGGGGCGCGAAGGTCAGTCGCCCGCCGTAGTCGCGCATCCCCGCGAAGCCGTGGACGAGTGCCATCCACACCCCGCCCGTCGAGGCGACGTGCACGCCGTCGACCACGTTGCCCGCGACGTCCGCGAGGTCCATCAGCAGCGCGTACTGGAAGTACTCGAGCGCGCGATCCTCGTAGCCGACCTCGGCCGCGATGATCGACTGCACGCACGCCGACAGCGACGAGTCCCCGGTCGTCAGCGGGTCGTAGTAGTCGAAGTTCCGACGCTTCTGCTCGGTGGTGAACTCGTCACCGAGCAGGAACATCGCGAGGACGACGTCGGCCTGCTTGATGACCTGATGCCGGTAGATCACGAGCGGGTGGTAATGCAGCAGGAGCGGATAGTGATCGTGCGGGGTCGCATCGAAGTCCCACACCTCGCGCTCGAGGAAGTTCGCGTCCTGTGGGAGGATGCGACGGCGCTCGTCGAAGGGGACGAACATCGCGTCGGCGGCCGCGCGCCAGGACCTGACCTCGGCGCGGGACACGTGGGTGGCCTCGGTGAGCCGGCGGTGGTCCTCGGGCCGCTCAGAGGCGAGCCAATCGACCGTGTCGGCAGCGAAGCGCAGGTTCATCCGCGCCATGAGGTTCGTGAAGGCGTTGTCGTTGACGACGGTCGTGTACTCGTCGGGCCCGGTGACCCCGTGGATGTGGAATCGGTCGTCGTCGGGACCGAAGAAGCCGAGCCCGGCCCACATCCGTGCGGTCTCGACGAGGATCTCCGCGCCGACCTCGGCGAGGAAGTCGGGATCGCCGCGCACCTCGGAGTAGCGCTTGATGGCGAGCGCGATGTCGGCGTCGATGTGGTACTGGGCCGTCCCGGCCGCGTAGTAGGACGAGGCCTCCTCGCCGTTGATGGTCCGCCACGGGAACAGGGCGCCTCGCTCGGAGAGCTCCGCCGCGCGGGCACGCGCCGCGTCGAGCATCGCATGGCGGAACCGCAGCAGGTTCCGGGTGATGCGGGGTTGCGTGTAGGTGAGGAACGGGGTGACGTAGACCTCGGTGTCCCAGAAGTAGTGCCCCTCGTAGGCGCGGCCGGTGAGGCCCTTCGCGGGGATGCCGGTGGTCTCGGCCCTGGCCGAGGCCTGCCCGAGCTGGAACAGGTTCCACCGGACGGCCTGCTGGATGCGGCCCGGTGCGTCCACCTGGACGTCGGAGAGGAGCCAGAAGCGCTCGAGCGCCCCACGCTGGCTGGCCAGCAGGCCCTCGGCGCCGAGCTCGAGCGCGCGATCGAGACTGCGGCCGGCGCGATCGACGAGCTCCGCCGTCGGCACCGAGCGGGAGGTGTGGTAGGTGAAGTGCTTGACGAGCCGAAGGGTGTGCCCGCGCCGCGCATCGACCGTCAGGACGACCTTCTGCAGGTCCTCCGACCAGCTCGAGACCGACTCCCAGTCGTCGTCGCACTCGACGCGATGGTCGACTCCGACCGACATCGTCATGCCGGACTCGCTCGTCCGGTAGCCGGTGATGAGGCGCTCCCCCCGCTCGAGGTGCTCGCGGGCGTTGAGCACCCGTCCCGGGAAGGTCCGTGCTCGCCGCGGATCGCCGTTCCCGTTGCGCGCCTCGTCCTGCGCCCGCGCGTCCTGACGGTTGAGGACCTGGCTCGAGAGCACCAGCGGGGCGTCCCCGTCCTCGACCGTCACCTCGTAGACGATGGCGCCGAGGTGGCGGTGCTCGAGCGAGACGACACGTGTCGAGCGCAGGCGCACGTGCTTGCCGGATGGCGTCGACCACACGAGCTCCCGGGTCAACGCACCCTCACGCAGGTCGAGCCGTCGTCGGTACTCGATCGTCCGTGCCGTGGGGAGGTGCAGCGGCTCATCGTCGACGTAGAGCTTGACGAGCGAGACGTCCGGGACGTCGACGATCGTCTGGCCGGTCCGGGCGAAGCCGTAGGCCTCCTCGGCGTGGACGATCGGCCAGGTCTCGTGGAAGCCGTTGAGGAACGTGCCGGACTCGACCGAGGGACGACCCTCGTCGAAGGTGCCGCGCATGCCGATGAATCCGTTGGACAGCGCGAAGACGGTCTCGGCGTTGCCGAGCCACGCCGGATCGAACCCGAGCTCCACGATCGCCCAGTCGTCCTGGGGGTAGAGCTCCTCCGGAGCCAGCCGGAGCGTGCGTGGGATCACGAGGGGAAGGCCACCTGGCAGAAGCCGTGGTTGCAGTACCCGTCCGGGTGCTTCGAGAGGTACTGCTGGTGCTCGGTCTCCGCCAGGAAGAGCTCCCGCAGTGGCTCGATGGTCGTGCTGATGCTCCCGTGCCCGGCCGCGTCGAGCGCGCCCTGGTAGCGCGCACTCGACGCCTCGGCGAGGCGCGCCTGCTCGTCGCTGGTCGTGAGGATGATGGAGCGGTACTGCGTGCCGACGTCGTTGCCCTGCCGCATCGGGGTGGTCGGGTCGTGCTGCTCCCAGAACGCGGCGAGGAGCACCTCGTAGCCGATGACGCTCGGGTCGTGGACGGCCGCGGCGACCTCCGCATGGTCGGTCATCCCGGAGCAGACCTCGCGATAGGTCGGGTTCGGGGTCCAGCCGCCCGCGTAGCCGACGAACGTCGTCCACACGCCGGGCAGGCGCCACAGGATGCGCTCGGCGCCCCAGAAGCAGCCCATCCCGAAGACCGCGAGCTCGTGACCCTCCGGCCACGGAGGGACGATCGGTCGCCCGTGGACGTGGTGGACGGGATCGACCACGAGCGGCGTCGGGCGCCCCTCGAGGGCCCGCCCGGGTCCCACGAGTGCCGGGAGCCGTCCGCCGAGGAGCACGGCTCAGCCCTCGAGGAGGCTGCGCAGCACGTAGGGCAGGATGCCACCGTGGCGGTAGTAGTCGGCCTCCCCCGGGGTGTCGATGCGTACGGTCGCGTCGAAGCCGACCTCGCTGCCGTCGGCCCGGCG